>CAYZQQ010000261.1:0-5426 GCA_964480075.1 uncultured Anaerolineaceae bacterium | reverse complement strand
TTACCGGTTGGGTCAGCGACACCTACGGCAACGCCGCCTATGGCGTTCCCGTTACCGTAACAGCGGCGTTGGGCACATTCGGCGGGTCGTCAACTCTGGCTGCCACCACCGGTGCCACGGGTACTTTGGCGCTTGCGCTGTATTCTGAAACAGCCGGACTGGAATATCTGCAATTTGCCGGCTCTGCCGGTGGCATTACCATTGTGAACGGGTCCGATGACATCATTTTTACCCCCGATGTGCCGCAAACAGTGGCTATCACCCCCACTGCGACGCTATTGCGGGCGAATGTTCCGCATATATTTACAGTCAGCAGTCTCGACAGATTTGGCAATCCGGTGGACGACTGGACGCCGGTGGACTATCTGTGGCATCAAACCGCAACCTCCGGCGGCGGGGGATATGGCACTTTTACATCACAGGATGTGCATGCCCGCTCCGTTGAAGTTTTGCCCCAAATCGTCGGGGCGAACATGCTGTTTGCCACCGGCGGTGTGCAGGAGAGCAATCATGTGCCCATCACCGTGACCACCGGCTATCCCGATATTGCCACCGTGGCGCTGTCACCCGCCGCCGTGCCGGCGGACGGCACATCGCCGTTTACCGTGACGCTCACCAATGTGACAGATGCGTTCAGCAATCCTATCGCAAATGGGTCACCACTGACCGTGACCGTGCCGTCAATTCCATCCATCAGCGCGGCGGGCATTTACACCGGCGGCGTTTTGCAGGTGACGATGACTGCCAATACCTATGCGGGCGTGTTTCCCATTCAAATTGAAGGGGAAGGTCATTCCGCTTCTACCGTCACCGGAGACGCAGCTATGACGTTTTTGCCGGGAGCGCCGGCGCGCGCGGTTGTCGCTGCGAACCCCACCACTATCACCGCCGATGGCAGCAGTACATCGCAACTGCGGGTGACGGTGGAAGATGAAAACTTTAACCGGGTGGCAGATGGCACACCCATCACCGTGACCACGTCGCTGGGAACCATTATCGGCAGTGGCGATACCCAATCCGGACAAATAACCCGCACTTTGGTTTCAACCCGTGCGTTGGGCACGGCGATATTTGGGGTTGAGGCGCCAAACGGCACATTGTTCACCAGCGGCGATGCCGTTGATTTTGTGGTCGGTACACCGGCAGTGGCATGGCTTGATGCTTCACCCGCGAGTGTGGTCGCAAATGGTGCATCGTCAGCACAGTTGGTGTTCACCATTAAAGATAGCGCGCTGTTCGATACGGGCGGCAGCGGCACGGCGATAGTGACGGTTGACCGGGGAACGGTGGTTCCCACCACCACCGTCGCCGCCGATGGCGCGTTCACGCTCACTTTTACCTCTGATTTAACCGTGAGTGTGGTCAATATCGGGGTGACGGTTGATGGTATGTCACTGACCCCAGTCGGCGATACCCTGCGCCAAATTCCCGGTGTCCCAACTTCCGCCACCCTCACGTCAACGGTGAATACGCTCCATGCGGGAGAAAACGAACATGCCGATTTGGCCGTCTCCATTTTGGATGAACGGGGGCGTCCCATCATTGACGGTTCGGTGGTGACCGTGACCACTTCCATCGGAAACGTGGTCTCCAACACCACCCCCACGCTAAATGGCGACGTTACCCGCACGTTGATTCCGGGAGGGAATGTCGGGACGGTGGAGTTCACCGTTACCGTGCAAACGCCATGGGGCGACATATTTACACTCAACCCGGTGGCAGACCCGGTGCAAATTTTGGCGGGACACTTGACGAGCATCGTGGTAGCTCCTTTCAGCCCGCTCACTGTGACGGCGGGAACCGGCATCACCCTCATCGCCGTGGGATATGATGCGTTTGGGAATGACACCGGACAGCGTAAGTTTAGTTGGCGATATTGGTCGGGGTCGTGCCCCGTTGATTTGGAGTATTGCGTCAGTCAGCCCGGTAACGGCGATGGCGTTCTCTCCGGCACAGTGGTTTCTACCGCTCCGCTGGTATTTGGTCACACCGAGTTTACCGGCACGCTGGCAGGGTCGGTGGGCATAAAAGCATATACCGGCACCATTTTCAGCGATATGCTTGATGTGACGGTCAATGCCGGTGTGCCCGCCACCGCAACCGTTGCCGCCAATCCCGCTATCATTCACGTCGGCGGCGAAATGAGCCAACTGGTGATTACCATCAAAGATGAATTTGGTAATTTGGTGGATAATAGCGGCGCAGCCATCGTTACCGATTTGGACACCATCGTCGGGGATGCGCCGGTGGTACACGGCGTAACCACCCGTACGCTCGTTTCAGGACAATATTTTGGAACGGTACATGTGTATGTGGATGATTTTGAGGCGGGCGGCGACCATGTGGTTATCGCCCCCAAGGCAATTGTTGCCGCAAATCCAAACACCCTGATTGCCGATGGTACAAGCACATCAGAATTAACCGTGCGTGTGTTCGATACGGCTGGTTCACCCGTTCCCGATGGTTCGTTGCCGGTGATAACCGCGACTCTCGGCGCCATCGGCGCCATCGGCGGCAGTGGCGGCACCGTCGGGGGGATATTCACCCGCACTCTGACCGCCGGATTGGGCGTTGGCACAGCTCGATTTTTTGTTGATGGCAGTCAAGCGCAGGGGGTGGTAACATTTACGGTCGGTTCACCAACTCACATTGCGGTGGATGCAACGCCCAACGTTTTGCTCGCCGACGGCAGCAGTCAATCGCTGCTCACGTTTTCGGTGCAGGATGAGTATGGGCATGCTATCACCGATGCCAACGAGCCGCTGACCATCACCGCCAGCGCGGGTACATTGAGCGGCTCGGCGCCGACAGTTGCCGGCGTAACCACCCGTACGCTCACCGCTGCCAGTGTTGCCGGAAAAGCCGGTATCGCTGTGGACGGGTGGATAATCACCGGCGACACCGATGTTTTCTTTCTTGATGGTGGCGTGCATGATGGCGATTTTGAGTCGGGGACATTTGATTATTGGGCGGCGCGTAATAGCGTTACGCCGACGCCGCAATTTTCGTGGTGGTCGGCAGAAATGCCAAGCTATCAGACCGCTATCATTTCCAGTGATATTGTGGGTGGAAAAACAATCACCCCGTACAGCGGCACAAAAATGATTCGTCTTGGCGCGACGGTGGATGCAACCTGTACCCCCGCCAGCCTGCCGGGCTATCCGGTGGTGGGCGATGGCTATTACAGCTTCGAATATCCGAACAATTGCCCGCATCAAATCAGCGAGGCATGGGTGAGTCAATCATTGGTTGTTCCCACCGAAGGTGCATCTCAAATTCAATTCTACTATCGTATTTTGGGGTATGATGTGGCTGCCAACCAAAATGGTATCGAGTGGGACCCGTTTGAGATATACCGTAATGGGGTGGAACTTCAGCAGGGTGGCGTGCTTTATTCCGACGACTGGTACTATGGGTGGTATACCCAAAACCCGTCATCGCCGATGGATGCTCATCCGGAAGATGAAAACGGCTGGCATTTTGGGTATTTTGATGTGACGCCGTTTAAAGGGCAGGTGGTCAATATTGAATTCAGAGTTGGTAATCGTACCGCACCCATGGACAATACGTGGGTATATCTGGATAATGTCCGGCTCATCAACATTAACCCCGATAATCGGGGCACAACAACGAAGGTTTTTCTGCCCCTAGTGATGAAATAGCGGCGCGATTATGCCCCATTGGTGGGGGTGGCGTTGACGGGCAGGGTTACGGTAGCGATGGCGCCGCAACCCTGCCCGTTGTTTTGCACGTCAATACTCCCCTGATGATGCTGCACGATGGTGCGGCAGGTGTACAACCCCAACCCGGGACCCTGACCGGGGGGTTTGGTGGTGAAAAACGGGCGAAACAACCGCTCTAGATTTTCTTCCGCAATGCCATCTCCGTTATCGGTGATGGTAATTTGCACCGTGTCTGCGGTGGGTTGCGCTGCGGTGATGGCGATGACCCCGCTGCGTTTGGTTCGGGCGATGGATTCGCGGGCATTTTGCAATAGATTCATCCAAATGAGCTGCAAATGGTTGGCGCTGGCAAAAATGCCGGGCAGTGACGGCAGGCGCTTTTTCACCTCGATTTTCCCTTTGCGCAATGGCGCGGCAATGAGCGTCAACGCATTATCAATCGTAGTTTCCACGTCTACTTCCGCCCATTCGTAACTTTCCTGTGTTGAAAAATCAAGTAAATTTTGCACAATGTGCTGAATACGTACGCCCGCATCCAGTACATAATCAATCAATGCGGTATCGGGATTGGCGGGGTCGGCATCCATTTGCAAAATTTGGCTATTGGCGATGACGACCGTCAGCGGGTTGTTAATTTCGTGGGCAATGCTCGATGCGAGTTGCCCCACCGCCGCCAAATTTGCAGACCGGAACAACGTGGCTTGCAGTTGATGTTTTTCCGATACATCTTGCGCCAAAATGATAACCTGATTGACCGTTTCATCTGCCCCCAAAATGGGGTAGGTATGTACATCCCGCTCGGCGAACACACCACGATTTGGCACGGTGATATTTTGGTAGGTGCGTGTGCCGCTTGCCCACAGCACACCTTTTTTTTGAGCAATGGTGTCTTGCACAATTTGGACGATAACCGGCATCGCTGCGCCCCAAATGTCCGCATCGCCGTTACGGTTCACCAAAGCATCGGGTGTTTTACCGATGCGGTCGGCTTCGGCTTGGTTAATGGCGATGATTTTCAGTTGCCGGTTCACGATGGTCAATCCGTCGGTAATGCCGTCAAACAGCGCTTGCAGGGTTTGATTGTGCCGCAAAAGTTCATCCTGATGATGGCGCAGGTCAATATATGCGGCAGTCAATTCTTGAAATAGATTTGCATTTTGAATGGCAACCGAAGCGTGGCTGGCAAAGGTGTTGAGCAACGGTTCATCTCCGGGTAAAAATCCGCTGGGATGGGGACTTTCAACGACAATCGCGCCAAAAACGGCATCACGCACCTGCAACGGGGCGGATAGAAATGACCATGTTGTTTGGTTGTTTGCCGAGCCAATGCGGGTGTGATGGCGAGCGGGTGCGTGCGAATCGATAGCGCGCTGTACCACCGTTTCACGGGCTTGAGGAACATCTGGCGGCAGTTCGGCGGTGGGCGTGGCTTGCGCTTGCAGTTTTAGCGTGTCAGCATTCCCTTCCAGTAAATATACAACGCTGTTGGTGGCGGCGGGCATAGTTTTTACCGCTGATTGCACAATTAGTTGCAGCGCATGGGGCAAATTGAGTGATGTGCTGATGCTGCGGGTAATGGCATCAAGCGCCTGTGTTTGTTGCAAACGGCGTTCAACTTCCTCATAGAGTCGTGCATTCTCAATGGCGGTGGCAGCTTGCGCGGCGATAACCTGAATCAAACGGGGGTCATCGCTGGTAAACGCGAACAGTCGCTCGCTACCCAGCACCAGCGCTCCCGTCGGC
>CAYZQQ010000260.1:0-5453 GCA_964480075.1 uncultured Anaerolineaceae bacterium | reverse complement strand
GTGGGTGGTTTCTCCAGCGCGCTGGCTATCCATAACCTGTGTGCCGAAGCCGGGGTGCCGGTGTGGTGTGGCGGTATGCTGGAAACCGGCATTGGGCGGGCGGCGAATTTGCATTTGGCGAGCTTGCCCAATTTTGTGTTACCCTCCGATATTTCCGCCACCGACCGCTATTACGATGCCGATATTGCCGAGCCGACATTTGCGCTCAATACCGCCGATAGCACCATTTCGGTACCGCAGGGCGCGGGCATTGGGGTGACGGTGGATTTGGCGCGGGTAGAGGGGTATCGGTTGCGCCATGAGGTGATTCGTTGATGTTTACCGTGGTACTGGTTGAGCCGCAAATTCCGCAAAACACCGGCAATATTGCGCGATTGTGCGCCGCGATGGATATGGAACTGTTGATTGTCGGCAAACCCGGTTTTTTTCTGGATGACCGCTATCTCAAACGCGCCGGATTGGACTATTGGGAATTTGTTCGGATGCGCCATGAACCGGATAGAGACAAGTTTCTCGTCAATATGGACCTGTCGCGCAGTTACATGCTCACCACCAAAATTGACCGTCCATATACCAGAATTCAACCGCAACCGGGCGATTATTTTTTGTTTGGCAGCGAAACGGCGGGGCTGCCGGAATCGTTATTGCATGCCAACCCGTCAGCGTGCTATACCATCCCGATGAAAAACCCCGGCGTGCGCAGTTTAAATTTGGCAACCAGTGTGGGAATTGTTATGGCGCATGCGCTGGCTCAATTCGACTTTCGATGATGAATGACGAAATTTGTAATGACAGACGGCTGGGTCATTACGGTATGGGAAGGTGAAGCATGGCTCGATTGCACCGTTTTTTCATTCCCCCCGAATGGATTTCAAAACCAAAAATAACATTCTCCGGGCAAGTGGCGCATCAAATAAAAAATGTATTGCGCATGCGTCCCGGCTGGCAAATTGAAGTGCTGGATAATTTTGGCGCGGAGTATGTGGTGATGATTACCACTGTAGAGCGCAGTTGGGTGGAGGGCGAAATCTTGGCAGAGCGGGTTGCACGGGGCGAGCCGTCACTACCGATAACCCTCTATCAGGGTACGCTAAAAGCGCAAAAGTTCGAATGGGTGCTGCAAAAAGGCACCGAGCTGGGTATCACCGAATTTGTGCCGGTCATCTCCGAGCGTTCGGTGTTGACAGATGTGGAAGCGGTAGAGCAAAAAATGATGCGTTGGGAACGCATTATTCAAGAGGCGGCGGAACAGAGCGGACGCGGCGCTTTGCCGGAATTACGTCCCGCGATGATGTTTTCGGTGGCGTGCCGGCGGGCGAAGCGGGTGGATGGCGTGCGATTGCTGGCATGGGAGGAAGCCTCGACGGGGGAAAGTTTGCGTTCTGTGTTGATGCCACAAACAAAAGAGCCCGTACGGGTAAGTTTGTTCATCGGTTCGGAAGGGGGATATTCGGAAAAGGAAGCGGAGCTTGCTCGCCAATATGATATTCAATGGGTCTGGTTGGGAAAACGCATTTTGCGAGCGGAAACAGCCGGATTGGCAGCGGCAACGGCTATCTTATATCATTTTGGTGAAATGGAATAAAAAAAGGGCGACCGCGCGTCGCCCTTTTTGTTACGGTGAATTTACGCTTCCATCCAGCGGCGATAGTAAAAATTGCTAGCTTCATCGGTGGTGAGTCGTTGCACCACTTCGTAAAACCAGTCGTCCAGCGGCGCTTCGTGCGCATCCAATCGCGGAAATGGATTATATAACGTTTCTGGTAATGTATCAGCAATAACTTGCAGGGTGTTCAATGCCAATTCCGGTTGTTCAATCCGCCGGATTCCCGCCTTTTTCATCAGCACGCCATACACGTTTGCCATTGTCGTGCCGCCGGGAATGAAGGGCAGGGCGCGGGTGCGCATAATGGGATAAAAAATATCGACCATTTTTCGGGCGGAGCCGTAATTTTCGGACACCGCATTTTGAATGATTTCTTTGGGTAAATACAAACTGGTGGAATAAGCTCCCTGCCGCCCATATTCTTTCTGTGACGGATCGCGCCCTAATTTGTCACGACTGCCGCGCCAATCGGCGAACACCGAAATATCTACCGTGACACCGGCATCTTTTAAGGCTTGCGGAAAGCGTACCGCCATTTCACCCATCACAAACTTAGTGCCGGAAATGGCGCGTTCATCCAACGGGGTGAGCTGCCACTGGAACAACCCGTCTTCGCCGACATCTTTAACATAAACGGGCGGCATCCCCGGCAGTAATCCCGAATTTGCCGCCGCAACCGTATTTACGTAAATAATATTGTTCGCGTCAGCATCTTTTAAAGCGGTGACAATTTTTTCAAAATGACGACCTTCGAGCGCCATCCCCGCGTTGAGCCAGTGAAAACGATTGCCGAAACCGGCGGCGTCTGCCTGTGCTTGCATAGCTTTTCCGGTTTCAAAGTTGATGGATTTTGATAAATCGCGCCCGATGACGGTGACACTGCCGCCGGCGTTCAGTAAATTCAGCACGGCAACCGCCAGTGCGCCGCCAATGCCGGGACCGGTTGCCCCCGCCAGCAGAAAATGCCGATTTTTGAGACGATCAAATTGATAGCGATGGGTTGCCATCAATTGCGCTTGTGTTGCTGCCGTGTTTTGCAACAATGTTTGGGCTTCGGCGGGGAATGCGGCGATTTCTTCCTTTGTGGGGCGTTCAATGGGGGGCGCGCCTTCTTTGATGGGGACATTGGGCATCGGCGCGGCGAAGGGGCTAATTGGGTTCTTGAGTGACATGTAATACCTCTCGATAGAATTTAAAGTTGTTTTTTACAATTATATAAACCCCGCCAATAAAATTAGATGCGTTTTTCTGTTTGCGCTTAATTGTGGGCTGTGCGCATCGCGTCAACTTGACGAAACGCCTTCCTTATGATATATTCCACAGTCGCACAGCCACCCAGATGGGTATGGTTATTTTTGTTTTGAAATAGGGGAGAAGTGTAACAATAGCCGCGAATCGATCATTCAAGAAAAATGCTGGAAACAACCAGCGTATAAATCGACAAATCACCGCGCAACAGGTGCGAGTTATTGCCGCAGATGGTGAGCAATTAGGAATTTTGCCCATTGCAGAGGCTTTGGAACGCGCCCATGAAGCCGGGCTTGATTTGGTAGAGGTGGCGCCACAAGCAAAACCACCTGTTTGCCGAATGATAGATTTTGGTAAATTTATGTACACCAAATCTAAACGCGAGCGGCAAGCGCGGAAAGCTCAAGTTAAAACAGAAATAAAGGAAATTCAATTACGACCCAAAACCGGTGAACATGATATTAACTTTAAATTGCGAGATGCGCGCAAATGGTTATTGCGCGGCGCAAAAGTAAAAGTACGCATCCGATTTAGAGGACGCGAACGGTACATTCCGGAAGTTGGCAGGGAACGCCTGCAACAAGTCGCCGAACGATTGAGCGATGTGGCGATTGTGGAACGTCGTCCTGCCTATGAGGGGCGCACAATGATCATGATTCTCGCGCCGGCGAAAGCAAAGCCATAACAGGAAATTTAGGAGAGTTGTAATTCTTATGCCAAAAATTAAAACACACAAATCAACTGCAAAGCGCTTTCGAGTTACCGGAAAAGGTAAATTAATGCGCACAAAAGTTGGCAAAAGCCATTTGCGCCGCAAAAAAAGCAAAAATACGTTGCGTGCGCTTGAAGATATGCACGAGGTAAAAGGAAGCGCGAACAAAAAACGTGTTGCCAAACTGGCTCCGTATCTGAAGAAAAAGTAATCTGTAAATATAGAGGGTTGTAATTATGAGAGTAAAAGGTGGACCACAAACTCAGCGACGACACAAAAAGGTGCTGGCTTTAACCAAAGGGCAGCGTGGAAGCAAGCATCAATTGTATCGCCGCGCCAATGAAGCGATGATGAAATCGCTGGTGTACGCTTATCGTGACCGACGGGCGCGCAAACGCGAATTTCGTCGATTGTGGATAGCTCGTATCAACGCAGCCGCGCGGCTCAATGGGCTTTCGTACAGCAAATTTATGCACGGGCTGGACATTGCCGGTGTAGAGATTGACCGCAAAATTTTGGCAGATGCTGCCGTAAATGATGCCGGAGCCTTTGCGGCGCTGGCAGAAACGGCAAGAGCTGCGCTGTAATTGTCAGAACGTGTTACAAAAAGGGGAAGCCATTATGGCTTCCCCTTTTCTTTTACAAACTATTTACATTTTAGGACTATCCAATTGCCGAAAAAAACAGTATAATTTTAGGGTGACGGGTATGATATGCCCGCACAACTTAAACGCGAAACACAAACTCAAAATAATGTGTGCCGGAGAGTCTGGTGTCGAAAGATACAATATTGGTTGTGGATGACGAAAAAAACATCATTGAATTGGCGCGGCTTTATCTTGAAAACGAAGGGTTTACGGTGGAAAGCGCCGAAACCGGCATCGAAGCCCTGCAAAAAATAGAAACGGTGACCCCCGCATTGGTGGTGCTGGATTTGATGCTGCCGGAACTGGATGGCTGGGATGTATGTCGTCGCGTGCGAGCCAAAAGCAACTTGCCCATCATTATGCTCACTGCGCGTGATGATGATATTGACAAAATTGTGGGGTTGGAATTGGGCGCAGACGATTATATGACCAAACCCTACAATCCCCGCGAGCTGGTGGCACGGGTAAAAGCGGTGCTTCGCCGGGGATTGCCGTCCCAAAACAATGGCGAAACACCCCAAACCATCTCACTGGGAAACGTGCAGTTGTCGTTGGATACACGTGAGGTTTTTGTTGATGAACAGCCAATTGAGGTGCGCACCAAAGAATTCGATTTGCTGGTAGCATTATTGCAAAATCCGGGAAAAGCCCTTTCTCGTGAGCAACTGCTCACTTTGGCGTGGGGCTTCGATTTTTTTGGCGAGACGCGCACTGTGGATGTTCATGTGGCGCATTTGCGAAAAAAATTGGCGAACAGCGATATTAGTATTGATACGGTGTGGGGGATAGGCTACAAATTAGTGTCGAACGAATGAGCCGACATGTTTAAAGGCATCCAATCACGATTAATTTTGTCATATATTGTTGTTATTGCCGTAACACTCTTTGTTGCTCTGATAGCGTTAATTATTTTGGCGCGCCCACTGCAAACGCGCGTGGTCGAACTGCGAATGACGGCGGAACTAAACCGGTTGACGCCCCGCATTCAGCAATTATTGGCGCAACACCACGACCCCGCTCGCAGTCCAAATGAAACGCTGAATGCACTGCGCGCAGAACTTCCGGCGGTAGATTATCGGATGTTACTGGTCAGCAAGCAAGGAAAAATTCTGCTGGATAGCCAAAGTCAATGGGATAATGAAACTATTTCAGTCCCCGATGCCGGGGAGACAGGGCGCATCTTCAAGCGACAAAATAATATGCGCAGCATCAGGGTTATCGCCCCCAATGGCAAACCAAT
>CAYZQQ010000259.1:0-5457 GCA_964480075.1 uncultured Anaerolineaceae bacterium | reverse complement strand
GTACAGGCACATACATCCATACACTCCCACGACACACCTCATCTTACCATCGCGGCACACACATACCTAACCAGCCGCACTTCCGATCTCCCCGACCAAATACTGCCGTGGTATGCTGGCAGCCCACTGCTGCATCATCTGGAAACGGTGAACGTTGGCTCAAGCCGTAATCTGGTCGATTTTCGTTTTCCGGTGCAGTATGTTATTCGCCCCCATCAGAATTTTCGCGGATTTGCCGGGCAAATTGCATCGGGGCGCATTTCGCCGGGCGAAGAAGTGGTGGCGCTCCCCAGTGGATTGACCACCCGGATAAAGACAATTGTTACCTATGAGAATGACAATATGCCCGAAGCCGTTGCCGGTGATGCGGTGGTGCTGACACTGGAAGATGAAATTGACATCAGTCGCGGCGATATGATTGTTCGCGCCCGAAACCTGCCGCACGTCAGCAACCAACTTGATGCCACCCTCTGCTGGATGAACGACAGTCCAATGAATCCGCAGGGAACCTATTGGCTGCAACACACCACCCATACCGTCAAAACGTTCATTTCGGAATTGAACTATAAAATTGATGTGGACACCATGCACCGCACCCCCACCGACACTCTGACGTTGAATGAAATCGGGCGGGTGCAGATTACCACCGCCGAACCGCTCTTTTTTGACCGCTACCAGCTCAATCGGGCGACCGGCGGCTTTATTTTGATTGACCCGTACACAAATGTCACCGTTGCCGCCGGGATGATCCGCGGCAAATCGCGGCGCATCAGCGATGTGCTGGACATAGAAGAACTCGCCGACACCGCCACCGCGCGGCAAGAATCATCGAATATCACGTGGCAGGTAACGGATATTTCGCGGGAAATGCGCGAAGCGCTGAATGAACACCAATCCGCCGTGCTGTGGTTCACCGGGCTGTCCGGTTCGGGCAAATCTACCGTGGCAAAACAATTGGAGAAACGACTGTATGCGTTCAATGTGCATACCATGTTTCTTGATGGCGACAATTTGCGCCACGGGTTGAACGGTGATTTGGGCTTTAGCGATGCTGACCGCCGCGAAAATATTCGGCGGGTGGCAGAAGTGGCGCGCATCGGCTTTGAGCACGGCAGTGTGGTGCTGTGCAGTTTCATCTCCCCTTTTCAATCCGACCGCGATTTTGCCCGCTCACTGATACCCAACGGACGATTTTTTGAAATTGCCGTGACGTGTGACATCGAAGTTGCCAAACGCCGCGACCCCAAAGGGTTGTATGCCAAAGCTCTGCGCGGCGAAATAAAGAATTTTACGGGGATTTCCGCGCCATACGAATCGCCCGCCACCCCGGAACTGGTGGTGGAAACCGATTTGCAGTCCGCCGAGGAAATTGTAGAGCAATTATTGACAATGTTGCGGGAAAACAGAATTATTGAGGCGTAGCGTGTATTTCGCTCTGAAATTTATGGCTCTTTCGGATTTCAGGAGGTGAATGCGGACACGCTGCTTTTTTGCATCGAATTAAACAAATTGCTCGTATTTTTTCGTGAAATTCAAGTAATTTGATGCAATATTTTTTGTTCGCCCCTTAAAATGTTGAAGACCCAAATTTATTTCGGGGCAACTCTCGCCGGAGGTATAATGGGAAAATTCTCCATCCGCGTGGAAAAAGGATACATTAATTTCTCGTCCGCGCATTTCATCACCTATGAAGGCACGCGCTGTGAAGCGTTGCACGGGCACAATTTTACGGCGGGCTTGTGGCTCGATGGCGCGCTCGATGAAAATGAGTATGTGCTCGATTTTGTGAAAACCAAGAAAATACTCAAAAATATCTGTGATGTGATTGACCATAAAGTGTTGTTACCCGCCGACAGTAATAAAATTTTGGTGGAAAAACGTGGCGATGCTATCACCGCCGATTATGATGGGCGATGCTATCAGTTTCCCGCCGATGATGTGGTGCTGTTACCCATTCCCAATATTACTTCCGAAATGCTGGCGCTGTATATTTGCGGCGAAATGAAATCCGCCCTAAAAGCCATCGGCGCAGACAATTTGTCGCATATCGCGGTAGAAATATGCGAATCACCGGGGCAGGGTGCAACTTACGCCGAGGATTTTTAAGGATGATCACAGTATTTCTGGCACTGGGCAGCAATCTGGGCGATAGAAAAACCAATCTTTACACCGCCGTTAACCATCTGCGCCGCCGAATTGCCGTCCGGCAGCTTTCATCCGTTTATGAAACAGAACCCGCTTATGTGACCGACCAACCGCCGTTTTTAAACATGGTTTTACGCGGCGAAACTACAGTACCCCCTTTAAAATTACTGTCATTTCTAAAATCTATCGAACGCGACATGGGGCGCGAAAAAACCATTCGTTTTGGACCCCGGTTGGTTGATGTGGATATTTTGCTTTACGGCAATGAGTGCATCGACACGCCAACCCTCACTATTCCTCACCCCCGAATGACCGAGCGCGCATTCGTACTCATCCCACTAACAGAAATTGCGCCGGAGTTAGTGATTCCCGGCGCGGAGCAGCCCGTTTCATTACTGGCGGCAAGATTGCCTGCCGGCGGATTGGGCAAAATAATCGACTGGAACAGTGACCATGAACCTGCGAATTCTATCAGCAAATGAGGTGCGCACCGCATTGCCGATGCCTGCCGCCATTGAAGCGATGCGGCGCGCATTCGGACAACTTTCGGCGGGCGATGCTACCGTACCGCTCCGCAGCCGCATCCCCACCGAAAACGGTGTCACCCTGCTGATGCCGGCATATCTGCATAAAAGTACCGAACTCGGCGTGAAAATCGTGTCTGTGTATGCGGAAAATCCTGCGCGCGGATTGCCCGTTGTCTCGGCGACCGTGCTGGTGCTGGACCCGGAAACGGGATTGCCCCGCGCGCTGATGGATGGAACGAGCCTGACGGCTATTCGCACGGGCGCGGGTGGCGGATTGGCGACAGACTTGCTGGCACGAGCAGACGCGCACACCGTCGCGCTGTTTGGCGCGGGGGTGCAGGCGCGAGCGCAATTGCAGGCGGTGCTGGCTGTGCGTGATATTGAGCGCGTGTATATTATTAGCCGTACCCGGCAATCGGCGCAGAAACTGGCGGCTGAAATTTCCGGCTGGGAAAATCCGCCGCGAATAATGTCGGCAGATTCGGCAGCGCAGGCTGTGAAAAATGCTGATATTGTCATCACCGCCACCACATCCGATACGCCCGTTTTTGACGGCAACGACCTGCACCCCGGAATGCACATCACCGGTGTGGGGTCATACACCCCGCACATGCAAGAAGTGGACGCGGTGACGGTCAATCGAGCGCGGGTGGTGGTAGATTCACGCGAAGCCGCGCTCGCCGAAGCGGGCGACATCATCATTCCCGGCGCGGAAATCGCCGCCGAATTGGGCGAAATCGTCAACGGCACGCAGCCCGGTCGGTTGGATGAGCGCGAAATCACCTTTTTCAAATCGGTGGGGGTGGCGGTTCAAGATGCGGTCGCCGCGGCAGAAGTGGTTGCCACCGCAGAAATCCTCAATCTGGGGACAATTGTTTCGCTGTAAAATTTGGTATTTCTCCGCACTTTACGGATAATTTCATTATATTGCGGTAAAAATCCACTATGTGGGCCTGAACACGTTTTATTTTTCAGACCGTATCTTTTGTAAAAGATTCGCGTCTGTAGTGATAAGGAACAGCATCAATGCCAAACGTTCCCCGCGACATTGATATGGGAAAAATCATAGCCGCAGCGCAACGGTACGAGCACTGGGCATTTGAGGAATTATACAACCAATATGCGGACAAGCTTTTCCGGTTCTTGCTTCTTCGTGTAGGAAACCGAACTGAAGCTGAAGACTTGGTGGCGATGGCATTTGAAAGGGTGTTGCAGCGCATTGACACCTTCAAGGGTAAATCGGTTGCCTCATTTTCTGCGTGGATTTATCAGGTGGCGCGAAATTTGCTGATTGACCATTATCGGCGCAAGAAAAAGCTGGAAACAAGCCCGCTGGAAAATTATCATGCGACTGTCGCCGATAAAACATCCGGTCCTTTGAACCATATCGAAGCTTCTGAAACGACGAAATCGCTGTATGCCGCCATTTCTGAATTAACGCCGATACAGCAGCAGGTGGTCATATTAAAATTTTTTGAGGGTATGAGCAATGCGGAAATTGGGGCAGTGGTCGGCAAAAGTGAAGGCGCTGTAAAATCACTCCAACATCGGGCTTTGGCATCTCTGGCGAGATTTATGCCGGCTGAGGAGAAGCAGTGAACATCGAACTTATTTTAGATGAATGTTTGCAGGCAGTAGAGGCGGGAGCGTCTATTGAATCATGCTTGCAGAAATACCCGGAGCACGCGGACGAATTAAAGCCTCTGTTGTCGATGGCGCAAACGCTGGCTGCAACGCCCGCACCGCAAATGGGCGCAGAAGCATTTGTCGCCGGTCGGCAAGCGTTCCGCGATAAAGTGGCAGCATTTGAACCGCCCCGCCGCAGGGGCGTGCTGCCGGGATGGTATCGTTTGCTGTGGACGGCGGCGGCACTGTTGCTGATGGCGGTTGTGCTGGTTATCAGCCAAGGGTGGCTGTCGCAAACCGCAACATCCACCCCGCTGCCTGCTGCGCCCGCTACCGGCACGCCAACACCGGCGAAAACGATGACGCCCCCCGCGAGCCGTACCGCAACGGCTGTCCCTTTGGCAACTGTGGGCGGCGAGTTTGTGTCGCCATTGGCAACCCCGACACGAGCGCTGACCTCCACACCCATCCCCACTCTTACGGCTACCGCTGTGGTTGTCACATCTGTGGCATCGCCCGGTGCGACCGTAACGCCGTTGCCCACAAATTCCACATCCACTGTGACAGCACCCGCTGAACCGAGCGGGACGCCACACCCCACCCCAACAGCACAACCTGCTTCATCAGCGGAGCCGACTGAAACGCCGGCAATAGAAACTCCCCCGGAGCCGACTGAAACCCCGGAAGTTGAAAACACCCCTATCGCAACCCATACCCCATTCCCAACCAATACTATCGAACCGACGGACACGCCGCATCCAACCGACACCCCCCAAATTGCGGATACACCCCATCCAACCGACACGCCTCACGCTGAGAACACACCCCATCCAACCGAAGCCCCCGACCCCGGCGAAACACCGGAACCCACGGAAGTGCCGGATAATTGAGACCTTTGAAGAAACCGCTTCGCGTCCCCCCTTCCCACCGGGAAGAGGGGATACAGGGGGGATGGGAAAAACTCGAAATTCGGGATTTTTACCAACAGTACCATAATTTTGATTTTGTCAAATCCTTGACCGCATAAGGTGAGTGAGAAGATACGAATTTTTGTATCTTCTCAATAATTTGGGGTAGGGGTAGAGCGTTGCTCATTTTGGCATTCCGACCATAAATCTTTGGGTAGGTCACGCTTTTAGCGTGACATCTCGCCCAATTG
>CAYZQQ010000258.1:0-5465 GCA_964480075.1 uncultured Anaerolineaceae bacterium | reverse complement strand
GCGTTCGGATTGTGCACATCGGGCTGGTCCCAGCCGTATTTGTGATAGCCGGTATTGATGACGAGAATGTCGCCTTTTTTGACTTCGGCGCGTTCCAGTATCATTTCGGGGGTGTAAAGGCTGTAATCCGATACCGCATCGGAAATATCCACAATCACGCCGGGACCGCTCAATGCTTCCAGCGGAATATCGGCGATGGCGCGTGCACCACTGTGGAAGGCTCGCTCCCCGACGATGTGGGTGCTGGTGTTGTTGCTCCATTCAATGAGCTGACCATTTGCGCCCTGACCACCGCCATACGCGCCGGTCAGTCGCTTAAAAAAATGAACTTGCAACGATTTTTCACCGGGCCACGGCGGGGTGAAAATGCTCAATCCTTGCGTCAAATCGAACATTTTGGCGCTGGACAGTGTTTTTATAAAAGTTTCACGGTTCATAATATGCCTCTACATGTACTTTTCTGCATAAGCCATTAACGCCTGCTCGAACATCTCCATCGGCGGGCGAACCAATCCGGCGCCGACCTGTCCCACACCTGCGTTTTTGTGGGCAATACCGGTGTTGACGCGCGGGGGGATGCCTTTTTCCACCACTTTGCGGATGTCGATGCCGGTGGGCGTGCCGCGAAAATCAAGCACGGGCATGGTGAAGAATTTATGCTCTGTATGGGTGATTTCGTACATTTCCATAGTGGCGTTGATGGCGTCTTGCGGTGTGCCGCTGATGAACGTGACGATGGCGGGAGCGGTTGCCATGGCAAATCCGCCGATGCCCGCTGTTTCGGTGATGGTGCTGTCGCCGATGTCGCCACTGGAGTCGGCTTCTGTAAAGCCGGGGAAGTACAGCCCTTTGGGGGTGGTGACCGGGGCGGTGAACCATTTGGTTTCGCCGCGCAAGCCGCCGATACCACTGATGCGGATACCAAAATCGGTGCCGTTGCGCGCCATGGTGGTGACGATGGTGCTGCCTTCCACCCCATGCCCCGCGTCTGCCATCACTTTGCACGATGCCATCACCGGGTTGAGTACGGCTAGCGCGTTATCGCCAATTGATTTTAGAACATCAGACGCCACATCGGAGTTGGGGGCGGCTTTAGCCACAAACGGCGCAAGTGCTTTCAGAAATAAAATTGACCCGGCTTTGTTGCGGTTGTGACCTTCGTCGCCCATGTGGAGCGCTTCTGCCAATAACGCGCGGATGTCAATGCCGCCGCTGGCTTTCACTGCGTCTGCCAGCACGGGACCCATCACCCCGTCGAGCCAGCGCAGGCGTTTCAATACGTCTTCGCTGTATGCGCCATAGCGCAATACTTTACCGTAGCCTTCATTAATATTGGAATAGGCTTTGTTGCCGTGCGTTTTGTTTTCAATGATGTAAACCGTCATGCTGGAAGACGTGACGCCAGCCATAGGACCCACTGCATCGTGTTCGTGACACGGTTCCAGTTCGATTTCGCCGGAGGTGACCAGTTTTTCGGCTTCGGCTTCATCTTTGGCTTTGCCTTCAAAAATTAGTGCGCCGATGATGGCGCCGCGCATCGGACCGGAGGCGCGTTCCCACGTGATGGGCGGGCCGGCGTGCAACAACAGATTATCGCGCATGCCGGGGATGACATCTTTTGCTTTCCCCAAACCGACCAGCACGGGATGGGCTTCCATCATGCGACTGGTTGCTTCATCATTTGCTTTTTGAATATCAATTGCCATAAGATTTCCTCTTTTCCTGTGATTGAATTTTTTAATTGGAAATTAGAAATTCGAAATTGGAGATTGGTTGTGAGAATCTCCAATTTCCATCAACTAATTTTCAGCCTAACCTTTCATTTTTGCTAAAATTGCCATAAGTCGTTCATTGCCACCGGCAGGGGGACGCCAATCCACTTGTAAGATTTCTGCCCCTTGCTCGGTGATGCTGTCGGTGAACGATTGCAATCCGGCGTTAATGGCGGCGACGGGTTGCGAGAGGAAGGTGTCGTCAACGGGCGGCAGGGTTTCCGGTGCAAATTCTTCAATGGGATTCAATGCGCGGATGAGCTTGCCGACATACCGGGTCGCGGTGTCATTACTGGTTTCTACCCGTACACCGGCATTTTTCAGCATGGATATTTGTTCGTCCATACCCTGCGGGTCTTCGTCCGTGCCAACCACCACTGCTACCACTTCCAAAAATCGTCCGGCATCGGCGGCGATGGTTTTTGCCTGCGCGATGGCGGGGGCGAGTTCGCTGGCGGGGTTCAGGTGTGCGCCGTCGCCCAGCACCACATCAAGGAAAATCACCGCCACATCTGGGTCTTCCGCTTCTTTCAGCAGGCGGCGAATGCGTAAATCGTTATCTATCATGGGGTGCAATCGTCCTACCGTGAACTCATCTTCCCCTAAATCAACAATGCAATTTCCCTCACTAATTACGGCGTCTTTCATTTTTAAAGACGCATCCAGCGGGGCGTTGGAAAGCACGGCGGGCAGATAATCCTTCAGGATGAGTTGAGCTTCAAAGGCGAGTGTACCGCCGGAGAACAGTCCGCGCAGGTATTTTTGTCCATCCGCAAACTTTCCGACGGGTAATGGTTCGGAGACGGGGGAATTTTCTGCCAGTGAAACCGCACCCTCTGCCGCTTCATCGAAGGTGGAAACGAAATAGAGATTATCCATGCGGCGGGCGGGCGGGGTATAGCCAATGAAATCGACTACCACCGGTTTGTTCGTGGAACGCGCCAGCGCCAGCAATTTTTCGGCGACGGATGGGGCGGGCGGTTTGGAAACCAGCACGATGACGGTGGTGTTTGGGTCGTCAATGAGCAGTTGCAAGCCTTGCCGTGCCGTAATCGCGCCGACAGCTTCTTTCAAATCGCGCCCGCCGGTTCCCAGCGCATGGGTGATGCCGCCGCCCATTTGATGGATGCGGGCGGTGGTTTGCTGCAATCCGGTGCCGCTGGCAGCCACCACGCCGATGGGACCGCGCCGCACCCGGTTGGCAAATCCCAGCCCGATGCCGTTGACAATCGCCGTGCCGCAATCGGGACCCATTACCAGCAACCCTTTGTTGGCAGCATCTTTCTTTAATGAAATTTCATCTTCCAGCGAGACGTTATCGCTGTACAAAAAAACGTGTTTGTTGTGTTCCAGCGCTTGCCGAGCCACACCGGCGGCATAGCGCCCCGGCACGGAGATGAGTATCCATTGCGAGGCGGGGAGCATATCGGCGGCGGCTTCAATACTTTTGGGAAGATATTCCGCTTCCACACCACCTGTGCTGCGGCGACGGGTGAGCAGGTCGTCAACCTGTGCCAGCGCAGTATCGGCGGCGATAGCATCATTAGCTTTTACCACGATGAGCATATCATCGGGTTGGGCGGCTTTGGTATCTTCGCTGAGCAGGTCACTTTGTGCCAACACATCTTTGTTGGCATCAGTGCCCATCACCACCCCGGCGTCAATCACGCCGGGCAAGTCTGATAACGTGCGCTGTAACAGCATCAGCACCACCGAGTCGTAATATGCGCCGGAGCGGATTTCTACTTTCGTAACAGCCATATGCTTCTCCATTTAATAGACTCTGCCGCGCCCACCGAGATTTTTGACGTGGTCGGGGTTGTAGCAGTCACCGAATTTTGTTTTGGGCATTGCTTCTTTCTTTTTCATCAGTTCATCGTATTCATCATCGTCAACCATTGCCACAATGCGGGCGATGCTTGATTCGCCGTCCACAAAGCGCCACGGGAAGCATGCCACTTGCACGCGGCGGTTCACCAGCAGGTCAATATCGCCGCCGACGCATTCGGCATGGATGATGCCTTTGGGAAACATCCACAGGTGCATCATTTGATACATATCGTGGGTAAAAATTTCGGTGAGCGATTTGCCGTATTTTTCGCGCATATGCTGGTCGGCTTGGTCAGCCTGTGCGGGCATCCAGTCGCGGATTTTGGTGTTCATCGGGTGGTCGGCGCTGCCGCAGTCCACGCCAATCCACTTAAGTTTTTTATCTTCTGCCCATTTGGCAAAGCGGGCATCGGGACCGGGGTGCATGACCATATAGCGAACTTCATTGCCATAAGGTTGGTCCCATCCAAAATGATGATAGCCCGTGTGGATGATGAGAATATCGTTTTCTTTTACTTCCACTCGTTCCTCAATCATTTCGGGGGTGTAGATGTCATAGTCGCCGCAGATGTCGCTCAGGTCAACAATTGCGGCTTCACCGGCGAGGAAGTCAAAATCAAGGCTGGCGATATCTTTTCCGGGGGTGTAAAAATGAATTTCGCCGTCAAGGTGTGTTCCGACATGGTTACTGTGGGATACAAGCTGTCCGTTGGCGCCATTGGGGGTGAGGCGTTTGAAGTATTTTACTTGCAGGGGTTCGTACGTGGGCCAAGCGGGAGTACCAATACCAAATGGAATGGTCAGGTCAATAAATTTCATAAATTGTCTCCTTTAAAAATATATTTGGTGAGTGTTTGAGTGACTGTGCGTTTTATGCGCGGTGAGCAAAATTGCAACTGTAGCTCATATCGGGTTGAATGTTCGGGTATGCAAAATACGTAACCGTAATTGGGCAAAAATGATAACGATTATGGAAGCACAATGATTGGGTTGTGGTATCCGAAAAATTTTGTGGGAAATGAACACCGTTAGGGTTCATTGAGTGTATTTTTAATTTTAATACCCCGAACTTCAGCGTTTCAACAGGATAAATATGTATGATTTACGGCTACTTTGAACAACAATAATATAGCACGATGCAAGTTATCTGTCAAGTACATTTTAACTAATCTCGATAATATCGAGTGAGAATTGATTAAAATGGGAAAGTCATGGTAGAATAGAGATGTCCAACTAAGCTAAAAAAGGAAGGGTTGGTATGCTATTAGGAGAACGGATAAAAGCGCGCCGGAAAGAACTGAATTTGAATTTGCGTGAATTGGCGGATGTAGTGGGATTAACATCGAGCTTTTTGAGTCTGATTGAGCGTGATCAAAGCAGCCCGTCCATTGAATCGTTACGGAAAATAAGTGAAGCGCTGGAAGTGCCGGTATTTTATTTTTTGCTCGAACCCTATGACAGAAGCCCGGTTGTTCGTCGAGACCAACGTCTCACGCTGACAGATACGGCATCGCACCGTATGTTTAAATTACTAACACCGGGCTTACACCGGAAAATGGAGGCATTGCTTTACGAACAAGAACCTACCGGTGACAATTTTGCTTTGCCGTTAAAACAATATACGGAGGAATTTTTATATATTTTGCAGGGGAGGTTGGAATTACAGTTGGGAGATGAAACATACCGTTTGGAGGCTGGAGATACGGCTTATTTTGATAGCCCGATATTGGTTCGTATGGCGGCTATTGGTGATGAAACCTTGCGAGTCATCGCTATTATTACACCGCCGGCGCTATAATCACGTTACTTTATCAATACCTTCGCCAAAAATTGGCGAAAAATAGAGCGGTTGAGTACGATACG
>CAYZQQ010000257.1:0-5466 GCA_964480075.1 uncultured Anaerolineaceae bacterium | reverse complement strand
AGGTCTCAAGTTTCAGGTCTCAAGTCCGAAACCTGAAACTACGGACTTTGGACTTTGGACTTTGGACTTGGAACCTTGAACACGAAACCAAAAACCCGAAACCGAAAACTCGAAACCCTCATCATCCTCATTATGTCCCTGTTGCCGCTGCTTTTTTTCTGGCGGGTCATCACCCCCAACTCCGCCGACCGGCTGTGGCTAAAAGCGGGCGACTTTTCCGAGCAGTATTTTCCACTGCGGGCGTTTTCGGCGCGGGCGTGGGTGAACGGACGTGTGCCGCTGTGGAACCCGCATATTTTCGGCGGGCAACCGGGGCTGGCAGATATTCAATCGGGCGCGCTATACCCGCCGCACGTGCTGCAATCGCTGGCGCTGGGCTGGACGGGGTACGGCTTTCCGCTGGCGGCGCTGCAATGGCAGGTTATTTTCCATTTCTCGTTGGCGGCGGTCGGCGCATACCTGCTGGGGCGATACTGGGCGCGACGCGCGGGAGCAAGTTGGCGCACGGCGCAATTTGTCGGGGTGGTGGTATCACTCACTTTCACATACAGCGGCTATCTCACCGGTTTCCCCGTGCAGCAGATGACCATTCTGCTGGCAAGTGCGTGGCTGCCGTGGGTGATGCTGGCGCTGGCGTGGGCGCTTGATGCGGTGGCAGACGGATTGCCGGTGCGGGTGTCGCTGGCGCGGGCGGGATGGGCATCGCTGGCATTTGCGATGGCAGTGCTGGCGGGACATCCCCAAACGGCGATGTATATTTTCTATCTGACGGTGGGGTATGGCGCGTTTAAAATTCAAAAATCAAAATTCAAAAGGCAAAATGAATCGCTAATAACCGATAACCAATCCCATTATTCATTATTCATTATTCATTATTTATTTTTCATTCTCCTCGGTGGGCTGATTGCCGTCGCACAACTGCTGCCGACGCTGGCGTTCATTCACCATTCCCTCCGCGCCGATTTGTCGTTCAGCGCAGTGTCACAGGGATTACCCCTGAGCGAACTGGTGTCGGTGCTGTATCCCGGCTATTTTGGCGGCTCGCCGGAATATGTGGGCATTTTACCGCTGTTGCTGATTGCCGCCGCGCTGACGTTGAGCCGCCGCTATTTGCGGGGAACCATTATCTTCTGGGCGGCGGTGGCGCTGGGGTCGCTGGTGCTGGCGTTCGGTGCGAATACTTTCGCGTATCCATTGGCATATCTCACCCTGCCCGGTTTTGATGCGGTGCGCCGGCAGGAGCGGATTTTTTTGCTATACAGTTTTTCGCTGGCGGCGTTAGCGGGATACGGTGCGCTGGCGCTGACGATGCCGCTGCCCAAAGCGATGCGCGCGGCGGGGCAAAACTTTGCCAAAAATGCGAATCGAGTGGGCGCGGTGGCGCTGGCGCTGACCGGACTCTATCTGTATGGCGCGGTGGCTGCCAACGTGCGCGGCGACTCCGTCAATCTGTTCAACGGCGTGTTACGCCATCATATTTTCGGGCTGATAATTTATGGCGGCGCGCTGGTGATGCTCGCGGCTCGCCCGCGTCGGTTCTGGCGGTGGAAATGGGGAATGTTGCTGGTGGCGGTGTGGCTGGCGTTCAATCTGTTCACCGTCAACTGGCAATTTAATTTGGAGCGGCGTGACGGCGACCCCTTTACCCCGACCGGAACGGTGCAGTTTTTGCGGGAACATACGGCGGGCAAACCGGTGCGAATCGCGTCCGGCGGGTTGCTGCCCGGCGGCAATAACGCCGGCATGGTGTTCGGTTTGCAGGATATTACCGGCAACACCCCGCTCCAACTGGCGGATGTGGCGGCATTTTCGGCAGAAATGCCTTCGTGGCGGCTGTGGCAATTGCTCAACGTGCGCTATGTGGTGGATTCCCGTGATATTGACAGCGACGGGCTGGCGCGCCGATTCGAATCTGACGGGGTGAAGGTGTTTGAAGTGACCGACCCGTTCCCCCGCGCGTGGCTGGTGCATCGGCTGGTGCGGAACGACGATTGGCACGCGCTGGCGGATGATTCTTTCGATTTGAAAACCACTGCGCTGGTAGCGGAATCTGTGCCGCTGGCGGAACCCTCCGCACCGGACAGCGTGACCGTCAGCGGGGCGGAACCGGGCTTTTTGGCGCTGAATGTGTCGGCGGGGAGCGATGGCTTGCTGGTAATTTCTGAGGTGTGGGATGCCGGTTGGCGCGCCTCGGTGGATGGGCAATCTGTGCCGCTCATCCGCGCGGATGGGGTGCTGCTGGGCGCGTCGGTCTCGGCGGGGGCGCACACGGTGACACTGCGCTATCAACCGGATGATTTTCGATGGGGCATCTGGCTGTCGCTGGCGGGCTTGCTCATCGCATTGGGATTGATTGCGTGGGGTTTCCGTGGGGAAACTGACGGTTTTCAGCGGGAACAATATCGGGATGTATAAACGTCATAGTGGTATAGTGCGAGCGTCAGATAGGTTGTTTGGCTCGCATCATAAAACTAATCGGAAATATGGAGAAATGACGTGAAAAAGAAACTGTTTTTAGGTATAATGTTTATTTTAATGCTGGTTGTGTCGGTGGCTGCCGCGCCCCCCGCACAGGTTACCGCCGGAGAAGAATATGTGGTGCAGGCGAACGACTGGCTCAGCAAATTGGCACTGAAATATTATGGCGATATGTTTGCCTACGATAAAATTGTGGATGCCACCAACGCCAAAGCCGCCGAAGATGCTTCGTTTGCGGTCATCGACAATCCCGATTTGATTGAAGTGGGGCAAAAATTGTGGATTCCCGCCGCCGAAATGGTATCGACGGGCGATACATTCAACATTGCCGCGCTGCGAAACGCGCAATATGGGGGCATGGATGGCTCTTTTGCCATACAGTTGACCGATGGACATTATGAAGGTAACCCTTTTGCGGAAGACGGCACATCGCGCCCGATGGCTGATTTTGTGGATAATGTTTACACTTTTGGCGATTTGAACAGCGACGGGGTGGATGATGCCGCCGTTTTTCTGGTTGAGAATGATGGTGGTAGTGGGGAATTTGTCTCCGTTGCCCCGGTGTTGAATGAAAATGGCGTGCCGGTGAACGCAGGGATGGCATCGCTGGGCGACCGCATCAGTCTCATTTCCGTTAAAATTGACAATGGCGTGATTGCTGTGGATATGGTCACCCAAGGACCCGATGACCCGATGTGCTGTGCCACGCTAGAGGTGGTGCGGTCGTTTGAATTGCAGGATGGCAAATTGGTCGAATTGCCGCAAAAAGAAATCGGCACCATTGGCGCGGCACGATTGGCTCAAACGCCGTGGATGTTGGTCGGTTTCGATAACCCGATAGACCCCACTCCGGTTTTGCCCGACACCGAAATCACGCTCACGGTGGATATGGCGGCGGGAAAAATCGGCGGTTCGGCGGGATGTAACAACTATTTTGGTAGCTTCACTGAAGATGCGCGTGGGAGTCTCTCTGTGGAACCCATCGGGGCAACGATGATGGCGTGTGCCGAAGATGTGATGGCGCAGGAGCAGAAATTCCTGTCTGCGTTGCAATCGTTGCACGGGTTTCAGTTTTGGAACGGGCAATTGTTGTTGAACACGGGTGAGGGGATGCTGATACTCTCACCGCAAAAATAGCGAAAAAACGTAGGGGCAGCCCATTGAACTGTCCCCGTGGGGGTTAAAAAGTAGGGGCGACTCGCGAGTCGCCCCTATATATTGAAATAGTTTTTGATTTTTGGGAATTCAGGTGGCTTGTCATTGCGAGGCGCGTTTTTTGCGCCGAAGCAATCTCCGATTACACCCACGGGGATTGCTTCGCTACGCTCGCAATAACATTTTTTCTATCCCACCCGCTGGGTAATGCCGGATAACAGCCCGCGAATATTTTTGAATGGCTCCTGCATATGCAAGCCGCCGGAGGCAATATCGTATCCGCGAATTTCTTTCGCATGGGAGCTGCCGCGCATTTTCAAAATTGTCAGCGCGCGGTGCATAGCGCTGTCCACTTCCACGTATCGCATCAACAATACCGCATCGACCACATACGGCAGAGCCGTTGTCGTGCCGGAACGGGTGTAGGTAATGTGCGAGTCTTCTGCCAGCAACAGACTGGTGATGTTTTCGCGTTTGAGCGCATTCATCAGCATGTTGTTGGTATTTCGCAGTTTGATGGGGTCTTGCGTCACGCGCTCAAATTGGCTCATGTTGTCGATAACGGTACGGGTGGGGGCAAGCGTGCGGATAGTTTCTGCCAATGGGCTGTCGGGTGCTTGCAAACTGCTTAAAAAAACGGCGGGCGAGGTGAACAAAATGCGCAACAGTCCATCGGCTTGCAATTTTTGCAAATCCCACTCCAATTGACGCGCATCGCGGAGCAGGGTGGCGGGGAATTCCTCAAATGTTACCAGCACGCCCGGTTCACCCTGCGCGGCGCCGGCGCACAAAAATTGCAATCCGAGGGTGGTTTTCCCCACCCCCGGTGCGCCGCTGACCAAGGTTGCGCTCCCTTCAATAAATCCCCCACCGAGCATTGCATCGAGTGTTTTTTCGCCGGACGACAGGCGTTTACGAGTGTTTGAGGTTGCCATCATTTGCTCCCTTTGGGCGGTTGATAATTTGTGCTGACAGAGCATTGCTCCGGCACTGTCGTTAGTTTGCCAACAACTTCAGCAATATTTCTTCTGTTTCTGCCGTATCGAATTTTTTGAAGAGCGGTGCAGGACGGCGCAATGTTTGTCCGACGGGCAATTCGCTCGGCTGCCACGTGCCGCTGCCTTTTTGGGGATGGTACACCAACGCGGTGTGCGAGTGGGTTTTTTCTGCAAACGTTTGGGTATCAATATTACCGAATAATTGCCCATCGTAGCCCAGATATTCGTGTAGTTTTTGTGATGTGAACGGCAAAAATGGTGCGAATATGGTTTTTAAGCTGTCAATTACCCGCAGAATGACAAATACGGTGGTGGCTGTGGCATCTTTATCGGTTTTGATGGTTTTCCATGGCGCTTTGCGGTCAAGATAGATGTTGGCGGCTTGCGCCAATTTCATCGCGGCTTGCTGTGCTGCTTTGAATTTTGTCGCAGCGAGCAATTCGCCCACCGTGCCGAACCCGGCTTCTACTGTTGCCAGCATGTCGCGGTCCAACTTGCCGAGTTCGCCCGGCTGCGGCACGGCGGCATCAAACCGTTTGAAGGCGAATCCGAGCATGCGGTTGACCAAATTTCCCCAGGTGGCAACCAACTCATCGTTGTTGCGGCGAATGAAATCATCGAACATAAAATCGGAATCACGACTTTCCGGTGCGATGGCATTTAGATAATAGCGTATCGGGTCGGGGTCAAACCGTTCCAGAATGTCGGGCGCCCAGATGGCAAAATTACGGCTGGTGCTGATTTTCGCGCCGGTCATTGTCAGATATTCATTCGAGACCACATCGTATGGCAAATTCATCAGCCCGTCATTCTCATCGGCGTATAATTTGCGTCC
>CAYZQQ010000256.1:0-5483 GCA_964480075.1 uncultured Anaerolineaceae bacterium | reverse complement strand
GTTTTGTGTTTTAAAAAACCCAGATGGTTAGAAATAATTTTTAATTATTGAGGTATCGTATGCAAAACCAATTTCAGAACGACAACCCGTCGCCCCGAAAATCGAATGGGTGGCTGCCATATGCAGTGGGCATCACCATCGGGCTGGCAGTGGTATGTGCCGCCGGATTCGCGGTGTTTGCCATGTTCTTTTACAAACCGACGATTCCAAAAGTTGCGGCTGAGGCAACTGCAACCCCATCCATCGTAACGTTTGTCACCGTTGCCCCCACCGACACACAATCGGCGCAGGCGCAAACCGTGCCGGAAGCGACTCAACCACCCGCATCAACACCCGAAGCTCCCCAGCAACCGGCTCCGGCGGAAACCCCCATCGTCCCAACCGAAACACCGCCTGCCCCACCTGCCGCCCCGTCCGGGCTTCTGCCGATGGCGTCGCCGGATTACGGCATTCAGGCATTTCTCTACTGGCGACCGGAAGTTGCCGAGCGAGATTTACAGCTCATCAACGATATAAAATTCAATTGGGTGAAACAAGGGTTTTCATGGCGCGAAATTGAAGGCGCGGGCAAAGGTCAATTTGACTGGAGCAATGCCGACCGTATGATGGAGCAGATTGATGCGCACGGACTGAATGTGATTGCCCGTATCAGCACCCAACCGGCGTGGGTGGGCGGCAACTATCCCGATTTGGGTCCCCCCGATAATTATCAGGATTTTGCCGATTTTCTGACCGCGCTGGCAACCCGCTATAAAGGCAGAATTGACGCTTACCAAATTTGGAACGAACCGAATTTGGCGCGCGAGTGGGGCAATCGCCCCCCCAGCCCCGCTGAATATACCGAACTGCTGAAAGTGGCATATCAAGCCATCAAAGTGGTTGACCCGAATGCATGGGTGATTACTGCCGGGCTGGCGCCCACCAGCCGCGATGACACGGTGGCAATGCCCGACACCAAATTTGTGCAGGGTATGTATGATGCCGGGGCAGACCCGTATTTCGACGCGCTGGGCGTTAATGGTGCAGGCTATAAAGTCGCCCCGGAAACCGACCCCGATGTGGTGGCGAACGACCCCACACTCAATAATAATGACCCCAGCCCGCCAGAAGCCAAACGTATTTACTGCTTTCGCCATATTGAAGATGTGCGGCAGGTGATGGTGCAAAATGGCGATGCCGATAAACGGGTGGTGGTGTTGGAATTCGGCTGGACTGTTGACCCCCGCCCCGAGTCGCCGTATCATTGGTACGCCGTGTCAGAGGTTGAACAACGCGATTATATTCTGCGGGCGTATAAATATGCGCAAGAAAATTGGCAGCCGTGGATCGGGGTGATGAACCTCATTTATTTGGCGGATGTTGATTGGACAGACCAAGACGAGCAGACATATTGGAGCATCACCTATCCGCTTTATCCTGACCTAAAAGCCCGACCGGCATACTGGGGATTGATGGAATTGGGCCAGCAACGGCAGCGGTAAAACGGGAACATCAATGCACAAATGCCGGCGAGCTCCGCTCGGTGGTCTTTGTGCATATTTTTCTATGACGAAGATAGCAGCGGATAAAAAACAGAATATTCTGCTGGGCATTGTTTGGTTATTGGCATTGGCGCTATCGGTTTTATGGCGGTTGCCCCATTTTTCGGCATTTGGACTCAACAATGATGAAGGCGCATATTTAATGTGGGCGCGATTGGTTGCTGATGGCTACTCGCTGTATAGCCAAACCCACTCGGTATCCGCGCCGCTGTTCATTGAAGGCTTGGTTGCCGCATTTAAACTGTTCGGCTTCAGCGTTGTGTTGGGGCGATGGCTCATCTTACTGACATTTGCGCTGCTCGCAGCAACGATGTCCGGCATCGGATACCGTGTTGCCCGCTGGTGGGGCGCATTCGCCGCGCTGGCGATGGTTGCCATTCCGACGCCGTTTTTTCAACTGTCGCGGCAGGTAATGGCGGAAATTCCCGCAACACTGTTCGCCGTGCTGGCGGTGGCTGTCGCATGGGGGTACAGCGAAACCAAAAATCGGGGGTGGCTGGCTGCATCCGGGGCGCTGCTGGCAATCAGTCTGCTGACCAAAACGCTCTATCCCGCCGCACTGCTACCGGTCGGCTGGTTTATCTGGCGCAGCGAACCCGAATGGCGGGGAAAACTGTGGGCATCGCTGGCGTTTGGCATCCCGCTGGCGGTTTCTCTGCTGGTCATCATCAGCTTTTTTGATGTTCCCGCATTTTTCAATCAAGCCATCCGCTTTCGCGGCGATTTGCGAACCGTGTCCCCATGGGATTGGCGGCAAAATTGGCAAACGCTGGTACAATTCCAGCGACCGCTGTGGGGAATATGGCTGCTGGCGGGCGCGGGGAGCATCATCGCTGCTCGAAAAATTCGGGCACAGGCATGGTTTTTCTGGCTGTTGGGCAATATCGCCTTGCTGTTATGGCACAATCCGCTTTTTCCACACCATCTTTTAATTTTGCTCGCTCCGGCAATACTGCTGGCGCTGGAATTGGCAGCTTTTATTTGTGAGAATTTACGCATCGGGCAGAAAAAAGCCCTGTGGGGAGTGAGCATATTCGCTGTGGCGGCATTCAGCATTCCGCATCTGGTGCAGTTGAATCAAGGCTGGCTCCGCATCACCACCGGCGGCAGAGAAGCCGACGCCGCTTTCGTGCTGAAAACCGTCACCCGCCCCGATGATTTTGTGGTGTCCGACAGTCAATTGTTGGCGTTGTGGGCGAATCGCCGTACCCCGCCGCCGATGGGCGACATCGCACTGGTTGCCATCAAAGCAGGCTGGCAAACGTCCGACCGGCTCATGGTTATGTCGGATGAATATCGTGTGCAGGCGGTGGCAAATTGGGCGCTGCGATTGCCGTGGCTGCCGGAATATCTAAATTGGGCAGAGCAGAATTTTTTGGTTCACAAAGTTTGGGACAATGACCACCAACTCTATTTCGGACGAAAAGTGCCGCCGGGCGAACCCGTTCCGCACGAGCAGACTGTGCGGCTGGGCGGTGTCATTCAATTGCGCGGCTATAGCATCGATGCGGCGGATATTCGCGCCGGAAACGATTTGCCGCTCACCATTTATTGGCAGGCGGAAAAACCCATTCCCACCGATTACACTATTTTTGTGCAGGTATTGGATTCGCAGGGGCAGTTGGCGGCTCAAAACGATAGCCAGCCATTATATGGATACTTTCCCACCAGCCACTGGCAGCCCGGCGAAATTGTTCCCGACCGGGTTGACATTTCCCTGCCCGCCGAATTGCCCGCCGGAAACTATACCATCATTGCCGGAATGTATAATTTACAGACGCTGGAACGAGTGCCGGTGGCTGAAACCGGCAGCGATTTTGTGATGCTGACACCCCTTTTGATTGAGTCGAAATGAGAAAACTAGGGCAATTGCGCAATCGAATATCCCCGGCAACGGTTGGCTGGTTCATGGTGCTGGCGGTTTTTTTGCTGGCGTTGCTGCCTCGAATAGCAAATTTGGACACCTTCATCACTTATGATGAATATGATCAGCTGAGCTTTTCTGCGCGTTTTCTGCAATCGGTGCTGGCGCATGATTGGGGGGGCGCATTGGTGTTGGGCTACCCCGGCGTGCCCACCATGGCGCTCGGCGCACTGGGAATATGGGTGCAGGTTCAATGGGGAAACCACATTTCGCCTGTCTTCAATCTGCCGGTGACATCACCCGTTACGCTGACCCCGATGTCGGTAACTGCGCCGCATCGCGTTTTTTTACCGGCAGTGATGAATCTTCCGGTGGCGAATGCGCCCTTCGACCAAATTGCCGCCACTATCACCCAACAACCGCTGGCGTATCTGGGAGCGGCTCGATTGCCGTTAATTATTGTGTCGGCAGTGATGGTGACGGTTATTTTTTTGCTCTTGAGCCGATTGGTTGGGCGGAAGATAGCATTTTCTGCCGCCATTTTAATGAGTTTCAACCCCCTATTTCTGGCTCTGTCAAAAATTATTCACGTGGATGCACCGCTGGCATATTTTATGTTCGCCTCATTTGCGGCATTCGTTCTCTATCTTAAAAATGGAAATTATTGGGTTTTGGCGCTATCGGGGTTGTTTGGCGCATTGGCTGTGCTGAGCAAAACACCGGCGATAACATTGGGCGGGATTTTACTGGTTACCGGCGGAACTTTTATGTGGCTTGCGCCCGCCGAAGAGAAAGCCCGGATGTGGCGGCGCGTGTTCATTGCATTTTTGGGCTGGAGCGTTGTGGCAGTGGTATCGTTTTTTGCGTTTTGGCCCGCTATGTGGTCGCGCCCCCTGTTTGCGCTGAACTGGATTTTCCAAAATATCATCCAAAATAATCAACAAACGCGCTCCGGAAGCGGCATGTTCTGGGGATATTTTAACAGTGACCGCAACCCGTTTTATTATCTGTATGCCTTCCCCTTTCGCTGGACACCGTTGACCACCATCGGCGCCGTTGCCAGCATTGGTTTGGTGGTGGACGGGTTCAAAAACCGTCACAAATATGATGAAACTTTTGCGGCGCGAATGTTGCCGCTGGTTGTTTCGTTGCAGGGATATGTGATTTTGTTCACGGTGGCTATCTCCATTGTGAGTCGTCGCAGTGTGCGCTATTCTCTCCCGGTGATGTTCCCGCTGGAATTGTTGGCTGTGCTGGGGCTGGTTTGGTTGTTGCGGAAAGCCGCAAGCGTTTCTCGTTTTTCAATGCTGAACCAACGCCGGCAAATGGGAATAATTGCAATTGCCATAATTTTTCAGGTGTTGACCGTGGCACGGTATCAACCCTATTATTATGCCTATTTTAATCCCTTATTGGGGGGGTACCGCACTGCGCCCAAACTGGTAAATTTGGGATTGGGCGAAGGTCTTGATGCCGCCGCCCGTTATTTGAATCAGTCTGACACCGCAAGCGCTCAAACAACGGCGGCATGGTTTCATCGGCAATTTGAGCCGTATTACGATGGTAAATCCGTGCAGATTTTCGATACTCAAGATGTTGTTCATGCAGACCATATAGTTTTTTATATCACCCAGCTTCAATTGGGATTTCCCACCAAAGAATTGTTAGCTTATTTTGCCGACCGCCAACCCGAGAAAATCATCAAATTGGGAGGCGTCGATTATGCGTGGATTTACCCCGGTCCCATCATCGGGCAGAGCGTGCCGAACGGAATTTCGCAGCCGGTGAAACGCCCGTTAAACGGCAAAATTATGTTGCAGGGGATGAATATCGCTCCACTGAACGGTGGTAAGATTCCCATAACACTCTATTGGCAGCCGCTCGATTCGCTGCCCGCCGATTTGAATGTGTCGCTGCGCTTGGTGGATGCGGCGGGCGAAATTTGGGGGCGGGTTGACCGTCTGCCCATCGGCGGGGTGGGGCGTACCCCAAATTGGCGTCCCACTGGCACCCTCCGCGATGAGTATCTGCTCGCGGTTGACCCCGCGCGTTCCCCCGGCGCTTATGCGTTTGGTGTT
>CAYZQQ010000255.1:0-5489 GCA_964480075.1 uncultured Anaerolineaceae bacterium | reverse complement strand
CTATATTTGTCATCCTGAATCAACGATACGGGAGGCTATGTGCCAGATGGTTGCGCGCGATGTGAGCGCGTTGGTGGTGGTTGACAAACGGGGATATTTGCAGGGAATTATCTCGCGCACGGATTTACTGCGGTCCTATGTCACAGACAGTCATTGGCAATCCACTCCTGTGTCTGCGGTGATGAGCGCTGATGTGGTGACGGTATCGCCGGACGCAACAATGGACACAGTGGCGCGGTTGTTGCTGCAAGACCATATTCATCGAGTGGTGGTGGTGCAACGTGAGCCGGATGGCGGGCTGAAACCGATTTCGGTGGTGTCAGACAGCGATTTTGTCTATCATATGTCAAAAGACACGGGTACTCCGTAATTTTATGGAAACTGAAATTCAAACGCTTTGTGCGGGCGGCAGGCAAAACATGTTGACGGATGATTTTCACCCGCAGCGATGGGTTGTCCGCACATGGCGCATGAAGTCAATTCTCCGGCAGCCAGATAGCGTGGCTTTTTGCTGAGAAGCGTCGGGGTTGGCAATATTTTTTTCAGCTCAATGGCATTCTCCGGGCAGGCATGCACACAGATGCCGCAATCATCACCCAGACAGAGCGCGGCGTGAAATCCCAGCGCGAAATTTCTTTCGTCGCTGATAAAAGTTAGTGCGCCGGTGGGACAAAAACGGGCGCACAGTTTACAGGCGGTGCATTTTTCTACATCCACCACCACGTCACTGGCAGGCAAATCTCCGGTGTCGCTATGGTTTAATGGTACGGGCTTTGCGGTGGTTATATCTTCTGAAATTTGCGCATCTAAAAACGACAATATTTTAACGCGCTGTGCGGGGACAAAATGAGGCAATCGTTCTGATACCGGCACAAACCGCCCCAGCGCCGCCGGGTCAACCGGTTCTTCTGCCAGCGCCGCTCCCACGCTTTCTTTGCCCAGCTGCGTGATGGATTGAAAAAAACCGCGCCGTGAGATGGGCGGACGGTCAACATCCACAACTGTTTGTGTCGCCGGTGGCACATCGGTGGTTTGATGCGTTTGCAGCAGAATGGGGGTGTACGTGGAAAGTATCGCTGCCCATGCGTTCGCCCGCGCCACCGATTGTTCAATATAGGGATGCACATGCCCAATGGGGCAATCGGCGCAGGGTGAGTCATCCAGCAGAATCGTTTTTCCCTGCCGGGTTAATGGCAGCAAATGCGCGGGTGACAGCGCAGCCAGACAGCGTTTTGTTTGCACGGCGATGTCTGTCTGCCCGATAGCGGGTTCAGGGTGTTCCGGGCAAATTAGGGTTATAGCATCGGCGGGGAGTTGGGCGGCGGTTTTGGGTAACCGCGCCAGCGTCGGGTCGGGGCGAGAAAAGGCGTTGATCGGGCACACGTGCAGACACAGTCCGCAATGCACGCACGTTTCATGGTTGATGATGGGGGCGGGTCCCGGGTCAATGACGATGGTGTTTGCGGCAGGGCAGGCATCGGCGCAGAGGGTGCATCCGATTTGCCGGTAGCGGGTGTTCAGGCATCGTTGGGCGTGCAGAGTGATTTCCTCGCCTGAAAAATAATCAGAAATATTTAGAAATGATCCCACAACGTCCATAAGCCATCCGTATCAAAAGATATGGCATATTGTAACCGGTAGCGGGCTTATTGTCGAATTGATTGAGACGCGTATGGGCAGTTTTCTCCCAAAAAATTGTCAGATTGCCGCTATCGCATCTGCCAATTGCTGCATCGCCTTTTGCAAAACGCTCCGCGGGCTGGCGATGTTCATGCGGGCATACCCTGCCCCCTCTCTGCCGAACCAGTAGCCGGAATTGAGCGCGAGTTGCGCCTTTTGCGCCAGAAATTGCTCCAGCTCTTTGGCATCCAACCCCAACCCATTAAAATCGAGCCACACCAAATACGTGCCTTCGGGTTCAATCAATTTTACCTGCGGCAGATTTTCATTCAGATAGGTTTGCAGAAAATCGACGTTCGATTGCAGGTACGCCAGCAGTGCATCCAGCCAGACATCCCCGTGACGGTATGCTGCCTCAATTGCCACGGACGCAAACACATTCGTTTTGTTGATTTGATAGCGGTGAGCGAAATCGTGAAACCGGTGGCGGCGGTCTTCATCGGCGATGACCACCATTGCATCCACCATCCCGGCAATATTGAATGTTTTTGCCGGCGATAGACATATCGCCGAAATTTGGGCGGCGGCATCCGAAACGGCGGCGAATGGCGTGTACCGGTGGGGCGAATACACAATATCGCCGTGAATTTCGTCGGCAATGACCAACACATTGTGTTGCCGGCAAATCTCGGCGACGCGCGCCAGTTCATCCGCCGTCCATACTCTGCCCACCGGATTGTGCGGATTGCAGACAATCATGATTTTGTTTTGGGGATTCGCCGCTTTTTCCGCCAAATCTTCAAAATCCATCCGGTATTGCCCGTCCACCAGTTTGAGCGGATTTTTGACAAATTTCCGCTTGTTACTGCGAATCACCGTCCGAAATTCGAAAAAGACGGGCGGCTGGATGATAACGCCGTCCCCTTGTTCCGAATGCTGGTTTATCAAAATGGAAATGGCATTCAGCACGCTGGGGCTGGTTTCGATATGATTTTGGTCAATTGTCCAGTTGTGCCGATTTTTATACCAATCGAGAATTGCCGCAAAATAGCCGTCCGTTTTGTATTCATAGCCGAATATACCGTGTTCAACCCGCTGTTGCAGGCTGTCAATCACTGCTTCCGGTGCGCGAAAATCCATATCGGCGACCCAGAAGGGGAGCGCATCCGCATTGCCGAAATGTTCCGCCAGCATCGGTTGGTGCCATTTGAATGCGGGGTATTCGCGCCGGTCAATAATTTGGTCGAAATTCATTCTCTAGTCCTTTCAATGTGGGGGGGGTATAGTAGACCTCTTGCATAAGTATCTAAAATCGACATAAATATGTGTAGGTCACGCTTGTAGCGTGACGAATTATCAAGGTGTCACGTTAAAAACGTGACCTACATTGACTTTCAACATGGGGTTTTTATAGCACTTCCACGCCATTGGCGGCGAATTGCAAGCTGTGCAGGCGATAATACAACCCGTCGGGATTGGCGAGCAGGTCGGCGTTGCTGCCCTGTTCCACCAGTTCCCCGCGTGACAGCACCACAATCCAATCCGCATTGGTGATGGTACTCAGCCGGTGGGCGATGACGAAAGTTGTCCGCCCGCGCATGAGCCGTTCCAGCGCCTCTTGCACCAGCATTTCGCTTTCGCTGTCGAGCGAGGATGTGGCTTCATCCAAAATCAAAATGCGCGGGTCTTTCAGAATGGCGCGAGCGATGGCAACCCGCTGGCGCTGCCCGCCGCTGAGTTTCACCCCCCGCTCGCCGACCGGCGTGTCATAGCCGTCAGGTAATTCGTTCACAACGAAATCGTGGGCGTTGGCGGCACGCGCCGCGGCTTCGATATCCGCGTCGCTGGCGTCGAGCTGCCCGTAGCGAATGTTCTCCCGCACGCTCTCCGAAAAAAGGAGCGGGTCCTGGGGCACAATCCCAATTTGTTCCCGCAGTGATTTGACTGTCACATGCCGCACATCAAACCCGTCAATGGAAATTTGACCGCCCGTCGCATCATAAAAACGGGGGATCAAATTGATGAGCGTGGTTTTTCCCGCCCCGCTCGGCCCCACCAGCGCGATAACCTGCCCCGGCTGCGCGGAAAACGCCACGTGGCGCAGCACGGGCACATCGGCGGAATATTCAAAACTCACATCGTCAAACGAAACAGTTCCCACCACCCGCGGCAGAGGCTCGGCGTCGGGGGCGTCGGCGATGTCCGGCGCGGTGTCCAGCAGTTGGAAAATCCGCTCCGTTGCGCCGAGCGCGCTCTGAAATTGGGTGTACAGCCCCGCCAGCGATGCAATCGGCGCGGCGACCATCATAGTGTACACCAGATACGCCACCAGACTCCCCGGCGAAAGATTGCCCTGAATGACCTCAAAACCGCCAAACCACAGCGTGATGGTGATGGATGAAAATGCCATCAGTCCGATGAAGGGACCGAGTGTCGCGCCGAGCAGGGCGCGGTGCATAGCGGCGCGAAAGGTTTCGTTCACTTTTTCGGTGAAACGAGAAATTTCGTGCGGCTCGCGGGCAAACGATTTTACGATGCGGATGCCGGAAACCGTTTCCTCCACCACATTTGCCGCCTCGGCGAGCTTATCCTGCACGTCCCGTGATGCACGGCGGATTTTTCGCCCCAGAAAGACCATCGTCAGGGTGACGATGGGAATGCCCGCCAGAATGATGATGGTCAGCCGCCAATCCAGAATGAACAGGAAAATCGAACCCCCGATGAGCGTGAGCAGTTGTCGCAGCAGCGCCACCAGATTGTCGGTGACGGCAGATTGCAGCAGGCTGACATCATTCGTCAGCCGCGAAACCACTTCGCCGGTGCGATGGTCGGCGAAATATTGCAGCGATAATTTTTGCAGATGGGTGTACACCTGCACGCGGATGTCTGCCACCACCCGCTCGCCCACAAACGCCATCGAAATTCGGTGGATGAAACTGAAAATCGCCTGCACCGCAAAAACCACCAGCAGCAGAATGGCGATGCGGTTGAGCGTGTCGAGATTCTTTTCGGATAAAACCACGTCCACCAAATTGCGAATGACGAGCGGCAGCACCAGCCCCAGCCCGACGCTGAAAACCAGCGCAGTCACGGCGATAGCCAGTCTGCCGGTGTATGGTTTGACGTATGCCAGCACGCGGCGCAGCACATTGATGCTGTCGCGGTTTAGACGGGGGAGAGATGGTTTTGTGTCGCCGGATTCGTAATCACGCCCGGCGCGGCGAGGATTTCGGAGCATAAAAATGACCTCTGCGACTGTTTCTAAAATTACCCGCAGAAATCATAGCCCGTTTGGGGGAAAACACAAAACGCGCAGCACCATTGATGCCCCGTTTAGTTTCAAGAACCTTCATCCATTCCCAAAAAGTAGGGGCGGTTCGCGAACCGCCCCTACGATGGCAAATATCCACAGCATACCCGTATCACCCCACAACTTCAAATTTCAGCTCGCCATCCGAGGTATCCATGCGGATGGCGACGCCTGCCTGCGGATTGTTTTCCAGCAGGAAATCCGCCATCGGGCTGCGGATATTTTCCTGAATGATGCGTCGCAGGGGACGCGCCCCCCATTCGGGATGGTCGTTTTGCGCCAGCAGCCACGTTTTGGCGGCGGTGGTGATGTCGAGCAAAATGTGCTGTTCCGCCAGCCGCTTCAGTTCTTTTTTCAGCATCAAATCCAAAATTTGACGCAAATCTTCCGCCGAGAGCGAGTGGAAATAGATGATGTCATCGAGCCGGTTGAGAAATTCCGGGCGAAAATGTACTTTCAATGCTTTGTCGATTTCGGTGCGGGCGGCGGTTTCTGATAGTTCGGGATTCGCCAAAAACCTGCCGCCGATATTGCTGGTCATCAGAATGACCGTTTCGCG
>CAYZQQ010000254.1:0-5495 GCA_964480075.1 uncultured Anaerolineaceae bacterium | reverse complement strand
TATCATGCCGAATTATGTCGGGGGGGGGAGCCACCACCACCCCAACCCGGGGATTTGGGGTGTTTTTTTGGGGAGGGGCGGTTGGGGGGAGGGGGAGTGTATTTGGAAATTACCCGAATGACGTTTCAAGCAAAATATAGTCTCCGGTTTTTGAACGGCGAAACCGGTTGAGCAAGGTCATCAGCCGGTATGATAAGCCGTATTTCTGGCGATACAGTTCTTCCGCTTGAGTAACGAGTATGGCGTTTTTAACAACACGTGCCTTTGCCGAAACGAAATCTCCCACAGGATTGCCACGCGCATCACAAGGGGCAATATCTGCTTTGCCGTTGGCGCGGATCCTTTTGGCTTTACCCGTTTGCCCACCCGTGAAAGTATAAAGTTTGCCATCCATCTCGACAAACCACACTGCAGTCGGCACGGCTTTGCCGCTTTTACGAAAGGTTGTCATATTGATGTATTTATGTCGTTCAAACGATATCATTGCCATACCTCCACTTATGATTTCCACAAAAACCCGACGCCGCGCTTGCCGATAATTTTGTCATCGAAGACCACCTCCGCATGTCCCTGTGCCGCGCCGAAACACACGTGCAGGGGCAGTAAATGCTCTTCGCGGGGATGGCAGTACCGGGCGCTGGTAGCTTGCTCCCACGCCAGCAACCGCTTCTCGCGGTCACTTTGCGATAGAGTGCCCGAACATGTTTCGATGAGCCAATCCTGAAAAGCGTCATTCTGTGGGTCGGGACCATCGCCATTGCCGCCGAAAAATGCCCGCTGGTTGTGAAACGAAAACCCGGAACCCAACACGAGAATATTTTCATCGCTCAACGAGCGCAAAGCCTTGCCTATCGCCATATGCACGCCCGGCTCCAGTCCGGTCACCAGCGACAATTGGATGGTTGGTATTTCCGCATCGGGATACATCAATTTCAGGGGCACAAATGTCCCGTGGTCAAAGCCGCGCTCAACATCGATGCGCGCCGGGATGTTATTTTTCGCCAGCAACCTGGCCAGCCGTTTCGCCAGCGCGGGATGCCCCGGTGCGGGATAGACAATCTCATACGCTTCCGGCGGGAAGCCGTGATAATCGTACAGCATCGGCGGGCGCTCTGCCCCCAACACGGTCGCCGCACGTTCTTCCCAATGGGCGCTGACCACGATGATGGACTCCGGCTTGGTCAGTCGCGCCGGTAATTTCGTCATAAACTCGACCATCGCCCGGTGACCCGGTTCATCCATCAGCGGGAATGGCCCCCCGCCGTGTGGCACAAAAACAATTTGCATCTGTTCACTTTCTTTCTTTTTACGCGAGTTGGGCCAACACAATCAAAACAAAGCCCAGCAAAGCCATATTCTTCATAAAACCGACCATTTCATTCATTCTAGCCTGTTGGTCTTCAACCGCCCAGAAGTTGTGCATCATAACCGTTACCGGAATGAGGAACAACACCAGGGCAATCATCCCCCAAATCAGATACTGCCAAAACAGCACGCTCAACCCGCCGATGAGTAGCAACACACCACTGCCAAGCACGGCCAGTTTGGAGGCGGGCACGCCTTTCGATTGAGCATAGCCGCTCATCATATTGAGTTGCGAAAAATGGTTAAAGGCGTTAAACAAAAAGTACACACCCACAATAATACGACCAATCCAGAACACGATATTCATTTTGATTCTCTCCTTTATCCATGATATCATACACGTGTTGACTAAACAATATGCGATAGATAATAAACATCTGTCGCCAAGATGTCAACCACCAAAATCAATTATTCGTTGGATAAACAACAAAGGGGGAAAAATGTTGGCAAACCCTATCCAAAAAGAGAAAATCGACCCGCGCGTCAAGCGAACCCGCGCCCTAATCCGGCACGCTTTCGAGGAATTGCTGGTGGAAGAAAGTTTCAAATCGATTACCATCCAAAGCATTACCCAACGTGCCGAGATAAACCGCGCCACGTTTTACGCCCATTTCCCCGATAAATTCGCGCTGCTGACAGACACCATCCAGCGGGCATTTCAACAGGAACTGGAAAAACGAACCCTGAGCGCTTGCCATTACAGCGACGACAATCTGCTGGCGTTAATTATCACGGTGTGCGAATTCATCGCGCAATCGGATCAGCATTGCAAAACCATCGACAGCGAATTTGACATGCTGGTCGAAACGCAAGTGAAAAATCAAATCCGGGATTTGCTGGAACTCTGGCTCTCGCTAACCGGGTCGGAAATCGCTCCCGGTATTGCCGCCACAGCAGCCGCCTGGGCGATTTACGGATTGGCGATTTACTGGAAACACGATAAACGTATGGAAAAACCATCGGCGGAGCAATTCGCCCGGCAGGTCTTTCCACTGGTTACTGCAAATTTGAAAATGGTTCAACCAGTATAACAAAAGAAGAAACACCATCCTGCAACATTGAAAGGTAACAGTTCCCTTTGACTTTCACATCGTCCGCTATCATAATATCTGCCATCTGATACCCATTCAAAAGAGAGTAGAACGATGGCAAAACGAAAACGTGGGGCGTCCCCCTTTGGGGGTGGGTTCTCCTGGATGCGCTCCCAACCCGATAACCTTGAACAGGCACTTAACGATGTAGACCGCCTCATCGACCGTGGACGCTTCTCGGAAGCGCTGGAACGGGTGACCACACTGCAAACCAAATACCCGAAGTCGCCCGAGCCCCATTATTACGCCGGTTATATTCACGCACAGATGGGCAATCTCTGGGAGGCAGTGACTGGCTACGAATGGGCGCTTGACCTGAACGGCGGGTCGGAATTGTGGCTGCCGTTGGGAGGCCTGTATCTCCAGCTTGATTTAAAGGCGCTGGCCTTGAACGCCTTTCGCAAAACCCGGGACGCCGGAATCGATTCACCGGAGGACAACATCCCCGCGCTAATTGATATTCTAGAAACCGAAATCGAGCTGATGGCCGCCAACCTGAACATTTCCCGCAAAAAGACTGCCCGCGGCCTGCGTTTGATGGAGGAAGGGCAGGAGGCGCTGCAGGCCGGCGACTATCCGGCCTGTATCCGGCTGAACCGTCAGGCCATCGCGCAAACCGGCAACTGGCCGCCCCCGCACAATAACATATCCATCGCCCAGTTTTACAACGGCCAACCGCAAGCCGCCATCGACACAGCCCGGGCGGTTCTGGCGTCTGACCCGCACAATCTGCAGGCGTTGAGCAATATCATCCGTTATCTGGCTTGGAGCGGCCAAAAAGATGCCGTCCCGGCATATTGGCACACCCTACGCGATATCCCGGCCGCCGACGCCTATGCTCAGATTAAAAAAGCCGAAGCTGCCGCCATCGCCGCGGATGACGCCGCCGTCTATGATATCCTCACTGCCATATCAGCCGCTGACACATTTTCCCCGGCTTTCCAAACGCAGGTCGACACCTTTCTGGCGGTGGCCGAAGCCAATCTGGGGCATACCGCCGCCGCCAAACGACGCTTCAAACACCTCAAACGGGTTGACTCGCGCGTTACCTATTTGCTGAAGGCGTTGCAAAACAGAAAGCCGGGACCTGGCATAAGCGACCGTTTCCCGTATTTTCACAGCACGCAGTTGGTCAATCGCAGCACCATGGATCGCCTGATAGATATCGTCTCCCGGCGGGACACTCTTTCAGAAAAAGAATTTCGCGCCCAAATGGATACCTTTGCCGCACAGTATCCCCAATATGTACTCATCGCCGAGAAATTTATCTACGAAGAAGACCAGGTGTTGGGGGGCATTCAGACGCTGTTTTTTCTGGGCACACCCGCCGCATATGACGCGCTGCGCACGTTTGCCACCGGGCAGCGGGGCACGGAAAATGACCGTATGGAAGCGCTGATGGCGCTGGCTCAGGCCGGGCAACTTCCCCCCGATACACCGGTTCGCTTCTGGCGCAACGGGCAATGGGAAGATGTTCTGCTCCAAAGCTACAATATCACGCCTGAACGCGAGGACTTTTATCCGCCGGAAATTGAGGAACTCATGCTGCAGGCACATCTGGCCGGAGAAGACGGCGATGACCGTGAAATGGAACGGCTGCTCAAAAAAGTGCTCGCCATCGACCCCAATATTCGTGAAGTGTACAATAATCTGGGCACAATTTACATCTCGCGGGACGATATGGACACGGCGAACCGCTATTTCCAGCGCGCGCTGGAAATTGACCCGCTGTACGTTTTCCCACGCTGCAATCTGGCGTTAGACGCACTGGGCAGTGACGCCATCGAGGACGCCCGGGCATTGCTGGACCCGCTCAACGAACTGACCCGTTTCCATCCGCAGGAGATGGCATTTTTGAGTTATACCCGGGCACGGTTGAGCTTGGCGTTGAAAGAATATGATAATGCGCGCAACCACGTCGAAATCTCCCTCCAAATCAACCCGGATTTTGTACCGGCGCAAAAGTTACTGCAACATCTCAGTTTTTTGGAAAAGATGGAACCGCTCTTCGGCGATGCGTTCATCGGAAGGATCCACGCTCAAAATTTGAGAAAACGCCAAAAGCAGCAGACGCGGCTGACGGCGCTTCATCCCTCACTCGCCGAGGCGCTATCCATCTTCACCAAAGATGAACTGACCGCCATTGCGCGCGTTACGGTTAGCGGCGGGGGCTGGTCAACATTGCGCAAGGCGGAACTGCTACAGCGTATTCACGCCTCGCTCACTGATAACGCCAACATCGAAAGGCTTCTCGAAACCCTGACCCGCCGGGAACGCATGTTGCTGCAGGAAATTCTGGCGGACGACGGACATATTCTCTGGGACACGTTTGACAGCCGCTTCGACAACGATATGGAGGAGTCCCCGCATTGGATATACCACACCCCCGCCTCGATGATGGGACGCTTGCGCCTGCGGGTGCTGCTCACCGAAACCACCACCGACGGGCAATTATGGCTGGCAATTCCCGCCGAACTGCGCCAGCCACTGACAGAGCTGCTTGCCACCGGGAAGTGACCGGCCTGCCGCCGGGAAGTTCCGTGCCATACCCGGGAAAACCGTGCGGGACGAGGCGTGCCCGCCCCATATTCTTCCCCTGTGCCGGCAATGCTCCGTCATTTTGCACGATTTAGTTCCGGCGGGGCAGGAACGGGTTAGATAATTTCCGGATACATGCCGGGGTATTCTTTAAGATATGGCAGGACAACGCCAACCGGGCGGATTTCGGGCAGGCAAGCGGCGGGATAGAGGCGCGCCGGATTTCGGCAGGGTTGCCAAACACCGGGTTGAGGCCGGGGCTCTGCCCGATCACGCGATGAAAATGCGCCGCTTGCGGTATGACAGTCCCCGGAACTGCCCCGTGCCTTTTTCGGCGCGCAAGCTCCCCCCTGCCGCTCGGGTTAAAAGCCTTGCTTCAGGGATATTTCTTTGCTATAATGCAGACAGTTTCGGGAAGATAGCTTGTCGAAACTGCAAATCTATCCTTTACCTTCTGTTGGTCGTTTCACCGCCGGTGCAGCAAGCCGCACCGTGCCCACA
>CAYZQQ010000253.1:0-5506 GCA_964480075.1 uncultured Anaerolineaceae bacterium | reverse complement strand
AACTGGAGGAACATTTCATGACGCATATCATCCGCATTGAAGATATTGCCAACCACGTTGGCGAAACCGTAACCCTGCAAGGCTGGTTGTACCGCAAAACCGGCAAAGGGAAATTGCAATTTCTGCAAATCCGCGATGGCAGCGGGCAAATTCAGGGCGTGATGTTCAAACCCAATTTGCCGGAAGCAATTTTTGCTGCCGGGAAAAAACTGACACAGGAATCATCCATCATCGTGACCGGCACCATCAAAGCCGAACCACGCGCCAAAGGCATTCCCGCCGGATATGAAATGGATGTCTCTGAACTGGAAATTGTGCAGATTGCGGAAGAATATCCCATCACTCCTAAAGAACACGGGGTGGATTTTCTGATGGAAAACCGCCATTTGTGGATTCGCTCGCGGAAACAGTGGGCAACCCTGCGCATCCGCTCCACCATCATGCGCGCCATCCGCGACTGGCTCGACGGGCAGGGATATGTGGAAATGTCCACCCCGATTTTTACCCCCGCAGCGGGCGAAGGCACCACCACCCTGTTTGAAGTGGATTATTTCGGCGAGCCGGTTTATCTGGCGCAAACCGGACAGCTATATAATGAAGCCAACATTTTTGCCTTTGGGAAAGTGTTTGCCTTCGGCCCCACTTTCCGCGCGGAAAAAAGCAAAACGCGCCGCCACATGACCGAATTCTGGATGGTGGAACCGGAAACGGCGTATCAGGATTTGGACGGGCTGATGGACATGGAAGAACGCTTCGTCAGCTATATTGTGCAACGAGTGCTAAAAGAGCATCGCGCCGAATTGGACGTGTTGGAACGTGACGTGAGCAAATTGGAAGCCATCACGCCCCCGTTCCCGCGCATTTCATACGATGAAGCGGTAGCAAAGCTGGCTGAACTGCGCGAGCAAGCCTCATCACAGGAAGAAAAAGATTTGCTCGCCATTGAATGGGGCGATGACTTCGGCTCGCCGCACGAAACCGCATTGACACAGCTTTTCGACAAGCCGGTCTTTGTGTATGGCTACCCCACCGCCGCCAAAGCCTTTTACATGGAACCGTGGCCCGGTCGCCCGGAAGTCTGCAAAAGTGTCGATTTGCTCGCGCCGGAGGGATACGGCGAAATCATCGGCGGCAGCGAACGCATTTCCGACCCGGAATTGTTGCTGGAACGCATCAAGCACGACAACCTGCCAGAAGAAGCCTTCAAATGGTATCTTGATTTGCGAAAATATGGCAGTGTCCCGCACAGCGGCTTCGGGTTGGGCGTGGAGCGAACGGTCGCATGGATTTGCGGCATTCATCACGTCCGCGAAACAAATCCGTTCCCGCGCACACTGGGGCGGGTGTATCCATAGCGTTGGAAATTAGAGATTGAAAATCGCTAATTAACCAATCTCCAATAACCAATTCCCACAGAAATGAGGTCAACAATGGCGATGACAGAAACAATCAAAGAACGATTCAACGCATGGGCAGTCAATATTCTGGAAAACACACTCAAACGCTTTCCGGAGCGAAAGGAAACGTTTGCCACCGATTCCGGCATTTCTGTCGAACGACTGGCGGTTCCCCGCGATGGCGCGGAGGCGCACTATGTCCGTGAAATCGGTTTTCCCGGCGAATATCCGTTCACGCGGGGGGTGCAGCCCACCATGTACCGCGGTAAATTTTGGACAATGCGGCAGTATGCCGGCTTCGGCACAGCGGAAGAAACGAATCACCGCTTTAAATATCTGCTGGATGCGGGGCAAACCGGACTCAGCACCGCGTTCGATTTACCCACCCAATTGGGGTATGATGCCGATGACCCACTCGCAGAGGGCGAAGTGGGGAAAGTCGGCGTTTCCATTTCCTCGCTGGAAGATATGGAAACCCTGCTGGCGGGCATTCCACTGGATAAAGTTTCCACCAGCATGACCATCAACGCTCCCGCGTCTGTTTTATTGGCGATGTACATTGCCGTGGGGAAAGAACAAGGTGTGTCCCCTGCTCAGTTGCGCGGAACCGTGCAAAATGACATTTTGAAGGAATATGTTGCCCGCGGCACATATATCTATCCCCCTGCCCCATCGATGCGGCTCATCACCGACATCATCGGCTATTGCCGAGAAAATCTTCCCCATTGGAATACCATTTCCATCAGCGGCTATCACATCCGCGAGGCAGGCAGTACCGCCGTGCAAGAAGTGGCGTTCACGCTGGCAAACGCCATCGCTTATGTGGAAGCCGCCATCAATGTCGGGCTGGATGTGGACGATTTCGCCAAACAGCTCTCATTCTTTTTCAACGCGCACAACAATTTTTTGGAAGAAGTGGCCAAATATCGCGCAGCGCGCCGCCTGTGGGCAAAAATCATGCGAGACCGCTTCGGCGCAAAAAGTGAAAAAAGTTGGCGGCTGCGTTTCCACACCCAAACCGGCGGCAGCACGCTCACCGTGCAGCAGCCGACCAACAACGTCGCCCGCGTCACCATTCAGGCACTCGCAGCGGTGATGGGCGGCACGCAAAGCCTGCACACCAACTCGCTGGATGAGGCGCTCGGGCTGCCCACCGAAGCCGCCGCGCGTGTCGCTTTGCGCACCCAGCAGATTATCGCCTACGAAAGCGGCGTGGCGGACACCATCGACCCGCTGGCGGGCAGTTATATCGTGGAATATCTCACCGATGAAATTGAAGAACGCGCCGCGGAGTATATCGCCAAAATTGACGATATGGGCGGCGCACTGGCGGCCATTGAACATGGATTTATGCAGCAGGAAATTCAATCGGCGGCATACCACTTCCAGCAATCCGTGGATGCGGGCGAACAGGTGGTGGTCGGTGTGAACCGGTACCGGGCAAAAGAGGAAATCAAGCCGGAAATTCTGCGGGTGGATGAATCCATTCAGCACACGCAAACGGAAAAACTGGCGCAACTCCGCGCCCGCCGAAACAACGCCGCCGTGACAGACGCGCTCATCGCGCTGGCAGACGCGGCGCGCGGCACAGAGAATCTGATGCCGCGCATTCTTTCGGCGGTGGAAGCCTATGCCACCACCGGCGAAATTTGCAACACCCTGCGCAATGTTTGGGGCGAATATCAGCCCACAACGTTAATTTAACATCAGGTCGGAGTTTTGTCATTCCGGAATTTCCCGCAGGGAAATATCCGGAATCCACAGCAAAATTCTATGGATTCCCGCTTTCGCGGGAATGACATCACAAAACTCCGGCGAATCGGCATCATTTTTCGCTAATGAAAAATAACTCCGAATTCAAGTTAATTTAGCGCAACTTTCTTTACGTAAACTTTATTAAAGATTCCGTCTCGCCGGTCGAGAATCGATTATAGGAGTAACTGTATGCGGCTTGACCATATCGCTATTGTGGTAGAAGATATAACCAACGCTATCAACATTTATCACAATGCCTTGGGGTTGCCTTTGCGCAAAACAACGAATATTCCCGCAGAAAAAGTGACCGCCGCTTTTTTGGAAATGGGAGACGGCAGCGAAATCGAATTGATTCAGCCCACCACCACCGATACCGGCGTCAGCAAATTTTTAGAAAAACATGGTGAAGGCATCCATCATGTATGCATTGAAGTGGATAATATTGAACAAGCTATGTCAGAATACACCGCCAAAGGTCTGCGTATCATCGAAGATGAGCCACGCATCGGCAGTGAAGGACAAAAATATGTGTTTGTTCACCCCAAAAGTACGCATGGCGTACTGATAGAGCTATACGAAAAGCCAGCCCATGAGTAATGCCAATCGGTTTGAAGACAGAGATATTGACCAACTAGACCTTGCCTATCGCCAAGCGATGCAGTACGGGCAGGATATGGTGGCGCTGTACAAACAGGAACGCGAAAAACGTGAAGCGCTGCAACTCACCTATAAAAAACTTGAAGCCGCGTTTGCCGGAATGAGCGATGGCGTGCTGGTGATTGATAAATTATTGCAAGTGCAAGAGGTCAATCCCGCTGCCGCCGAACTGCTGGAAAAATCTGCCGCCGACCTTCAAAATATTGCATTGGCAGATATGTTAAAATCGGAGGATATTGACGGGTTCTTCGCCCGCTTACGGCAAAAAAATCCCCAAAAATTTAGTCAACAATTGGATTTGACCACTCCCCTGCCCCGTACCATCAAGTTTGAAGCTGCCCCCCTGCCGGATGAAGGCTGGGTACTGGTGTTGCACGATGTCACATGGGAAACACGGGTTAATACCATGCGTGAGGAATTTTTGCAGTTAGCGGCGCACGAATTACGTACCCCACTTGCCAGCATTATTGGATTTACATCATTGCTGGAACACATCGGTGAGAATATGGACGATCAGACTCGCTCTGTGTTGGGCAATGTCCTAAACGCATCAGAAAGACTGCGGCACACAATTAACAATTTAATTAATACTTCCGTCAACAATTTAAAAGAAACCGATGTGGAAGCTGTAAATCTGATTGATGCCGTTGCCACGGCTCAATCAATGTTGGCTGCGCTGACAGAGGAAAAATCCGTTACCATCAACACTCAATTCCCCTCTGAAGCGATGCCGATTTTGGGAAACCGGCGGCAACTGGTCATTGCCATCGGGCATATTATCGAAAACGGTATTCGCTATAATCACCCCGGTGGCACACTCGACATAACAAGCACAATTACCCCTACCGCAACCCGTCTCATCTTCTCCGATACGGGACGCGGCATTTCACAAAAAGACTTGAAATACATTTCCCAGCCCTTCTTCCAAACGGAAAAACACTCTACTCGCCATGCAGTGGGGATGGGGTTGGGATTGTCTATCGTCAACCGAATTCTTGCTATCCACAATGGCACCGTTTCCATCACTTCCACATTGGGCAAAGGGAGCATCGTTACGCTTGAATTTCCGCGTTTCTCCACCAAAAACCTCCCTGCAGCACGACAGGAATTACTAAAATTGCAAAACCGGCTGAGTTTGGAAAAAGAAAAAGAAAAGCAAACTCAACAACAGCAAACCGAAACCATTATTGAGCAACTAAAACACCAACTGGCAATCACCCAATCGCAAAATTTAGCCTACGCCCGCGATTTGGCAAAACTCTATCAAACAAAAAAAGAAAAAGCCACCGCCGCGCAAGCGCAACTGGCGCATCTCAGCCACACCGACCGTCTCATTATGATGGGACAGCTCGCCGCCAGTGTGGCGCACGATTTGAGCAATCTCATTTCACCCATTTTGGGATATTCTCAAATTATTTTGCGTCGCCGAGATTCTATCGACCCGACATTGGTCAACATTATCGAGCGCATTTTGAGCATTTCCCGGCGGGCAAATGTTTTGTTGCGGCAAATGGTCACCCTATCGCGAGCGCAAACAGATAAACCGGAACATTTTGACATCAGCGAACATATTGAAGAAATGCTCCACATTTTAGAAATAAAAATTAAGCACGCCAACATCGACGTGACAAAATCATACACAACTCAATCCACCAAAATTTATGGCAGCCCCATCCAAATTTCACAAATTATATTGA
>CAYZQQ010000252.1:0-5511 GCA_964480075.1 uncultured Anaerolineaceae bacterium | reverse complement strand
TGGATCGGACAAAGCGAAGTTTTATCACGAATAGCACAAATAAACGAATTTCACGAACATTTTCTGCTATTATTTTGAATATTTATGCCATTTGCCTATTCGAGACATTCGTGATTTTCAGTCAACATTTGTCAAACCGAAAGGGTGTCTGTTAGCAAAAACAACCATACAGAACCGAGAAAAATTATGACGACAAACGCACTCGTAACTTTAACCGACCCCACTTCGGTGGCGGCAGAAGCCTATCGCACGCTGCGCACCAGTGTTGAATTTACCAATATCGACAGTCCCATCAAAACATTGCTGGTCACTTCCGCCGGACCGGAGGCCGACAAAGATATTACATTGGCAAATTTGGCGATAACGATGGCAGATGGCGGACAAAATGTTATTTTGGTTGACTGTGATTTGCGCCAGCCGCAATTGCACACCCTGTTTGGCATCAGCAATACGCGGGGTTTCACCGATATGTTCCGTGATGACGCAGCATTGGCTTCGCCCCCGTGGCAACCTATAGCTGACACGACATTGAAAGTGCTGCCCACCGGGCAGTTGCCCGTTATCCCCAGCCAAATCCTCAACTCAAAAAAATTGGTGCAAGTGTTGCAACGGCTTGCCGAAAATGCAGACATGGTACTGTTCAGCGCCCCGCCCATCAGCACCGTTACCGATGCGGTGATGCTGGCATCAAAGGTGGATGGCACGCTGCTGGTGGTAAAAGCCAACGTTTCCAAACGCGAGCATGTGCTGGAAGCGAAGAATCGGTTATCGAAAGTAAATGCCAATCTCATTGGCGCGGTGCTGTCAAACGCCGCCGTTGACGCGAGCTTCAAACACTATTATCAAGCCATGTAAGAAAGGAATACTCGTGAAAGGTCTGATTCTATCCGGTGGAAAAGGCACACGCCTTTATCCATTGACATTCACCAGCGCCAAACAGCTCATCCCGCTGAGTAACAAACCGGTACTCTTCCGTGTCATTGAAGCCATCCGCGACGCCGGTGTGAATGACATCGGCATTGTTATCGGCGATACCGGCGATGAAATTCGCAAAGCGGTGGGCAATGGCGACCACTGGGGGGTAAAAATAACGTACATTCCCCAAGACGCTCCGCTGGGACTGGCGCACGCCGTAAAAATTTCTCGTAATTTTTTGGGGGATGATCGCTTTGTGATGTTTTTGGGCGACAATGTCATTCAGGGGGGCATCAGCCCGTTAATTGCCGAATTTGCCGGGAGCAATTTTAACAGCCAAATCGTACTCACCGCCGTTAGCGAACCGCAACATTATGGTGTGGCGCAACTCGGCGATGATGGGCAAATTGTGAAACTGGTTGAAAAACCGAAAATCCCGCCCAGTAATTTGGCGCTGGTTGGCATCTACATGTTCGATAGCAATATTTTTAGAGCAGTTGACGCCATAAAACCGAGTTGGCGCGGTGAACTGGAAATTACCGACGCCATTCAGTGGCTGGTGGAAAATGGTTTCGACGTGCATCCATATATTCATCAGGGGTGGTGGATTGATACCGGCAAACCCAACGATATGTTGGATGCGAATAGTTATGTATTGGAAGAATTGACCCCCAAAAACGAAGGATATGTTGACCGTTCCAGTGATGTGGATGCCCGCGTGACCCTCGAGCCGGGCGCGGAAATTATCAACAGTGTCATTCGCGGACCCGCCATCATCGGCAAAGATACGCGCGTCGTCAATGCGTATATCGGACCGTTTACCAGCATTCACCACGATTGTCTGATTGAGAATGCGGAAATATCACGTTCCATCGTGCTGGAAAACAGCCAAATCCGCAACGTGGCGCGTCGCATTGAAGATAGTCTCATCGGGCGAAACGTGGTCATCCACCGCTCGCCCATTCGCCCGCAATCGCATAAATTTACGCTCGGCGATAATTCGGTGGTAGGGCTGCTGAACGATTGAAACGGGAAAATAGCAACGGGAGCGATTATTGCAATCGCCCCCGTTTTTTGTTTTTTGCATCGAATTGAACAGATTTCTAGAATTTTTGATATATTTTCTAGCCACCGGACACGTTTAAAAAATGAATACTCCCCGCAGTAAGCTGCGAGATATTAAAATGTCATTCCGGAAATTTCCGCAGGAAATTATCCGGAATCCATTTTCTGGATTCCCGCGAAAGCGGGAATGACATTTCCTTAAACTCTGTAGAAGGCTATTTGCTTTATGCTCACCATTCAAAAGTGTCCGTCCGGTAGCCGGAAAGTTTATTGCATATGAGGAACGACGTGGAAGAACCACACGAAAATCGTGCTGCTGACCATTGTGCCGAAAGCAAATAGAAAGCTATATTTACTGAATTGAATGAATGAAATTTTGTGCCCGTTTCGTTCTGCCAAACTGGCGACGACCACATTCGCCGATGCGCCGATGAGCGTAAAATTCCCGCCCAAATCCGCGCCGAGCACCAGCGCCCACCATAGCGGTTCGGTGTTCATACCGCTGTGCCCCAAACTTTGAATCAGCGGGATCATCGTGGCGGCATACGGAATGTTATCCACAATCCCGGAGGCAATTGCCGAGAGCCACAGGATAAACATGGTGGTCAGCCCCAAATTGCCGCCGGTCAATTTTAGCGCATCTTGTGCCAGTTTTTCGATAATACCGACATTTACAATCGCTTCTACGGTGATGAACAACCCGACAAAAAAGAGCAGGGTTGTCCATTCCACATGTTCCAATGCTTTATCCGGTTCGGTGCGCGACCAGAGGAGTAAAAGTGCCGCCCCGGACATCGCGATGGTTGCCGGTTCCAAATGGAGTGCGGCGTGAGCGGTGAATCCCACCAGCACCAACCCGATAACAATGAGCGATTTTCGGAGCAGAACATAGTCTTTAATGAGATTTTCGGTTTCCAAAGCGCCGACATGCGGGCGAGCGCCTTCTTCCGGCGCCAACTCATTGCGGAAAACAATCCATGCAATGGGAATGAATAGCGCCAAACCGAGCAGAATGGGGGGAATCATTGCTGTCGCGAATGTGATAAAATCAATGCCCGCCGCCGAGCCGATTAAAATGTTGGGCGGGTCACCGATAAGCGTTGCCGCACCGCCGATATTTGATGCCAGCACTTCCGACACCAGAAACGGGATGGGGCTAATGCCCAAATTAGCGGCAACATACAGCGTCACCGGGGCAATCAACACCACTACCGTCACATTATCCAATGCCGCCGACGTGACTGCCGTCACCAGCGAGAGAAAAATCAAAATGCGGAATGGGTCGCGCTTGCCCATTTTTACTGCTTGAATTGCCAACCACTGAAATAAGCCGGTTTGACTCAGTATGCCGGCGATAATCATCATCCCGGTCAACAGAAAAATAACGTTCCAGTCTACAGCGTGCCCAAAGGCTTCTTCCTGCGAAATAATGCCCAGCCAAATCATCAGGAACCCGCCAATTAGCGCGGCGACGGTGCGATGCACCCTTTCACTGACGATGACAGCGTAGGTTATGACGAAAATTATCCCGGCAATGAGCGCTTGATTGCCTGATGCAGTTGCAACAGCGTGTTCCATAATCTATTCACCTTTTGCAAGTTTTTGATTTTTTGCGTACAGCACCAATAATTCGATGCGGTTGAGACATCCCACAACTCTTTGATGTTCATCCACCACCGGAATCCCAGAGAGTTGATTCTCGTGCATGCGCACAAAAGCCGTTTTCACGGTTTCGTTTTCTGCAACCGATACCGGTGAGAGCATAGCATCACTCGCGGTTCGGGTTTGGGTTAGCTTTGCAAAATTCATCGCTTTGTCAAAGTCGATGCTTTCCGCCAGAAACTCCTCTGGCACAACCGCCATAAACAAATCATCCATCAGCGAGCGCAGGGGCAACAACCCCACCAGATGCTCCCGCTCGTTTACCACACACGCAATGGTGGCGCTTGGTTCCGCTGCGAGCGCCTCTGCTACCTCGATGAGTTTTTGGTCTGGTTTTACCAGCACGGGATTGCCATACAGGGTGGCTTTCAACTGTTTGATGCGTGTTTCGCGGGTGACCAACTCCGGGGTGTCCAGCGCAGATGACGGGTGCTCAACAGCCTCGGGTGCAGCTTTGGCGTGACGTAACCCCTCTACATATCCCACGGGGATGGTAAAAAGTAATCCGGTGTTATCTTGCTTAAAACTGCCGATGACCTGTTCTGCCGCGGCAATAGCATTTTCCAGCAGTGTGTCATCATCAAATACGGAAAAAACGGTTTTGGCGCGAACAGCTTCCGTGTTGAATAAATCACTGATCGCACCCAGCCCGACTTCATCAAGCCACGTTTTGGCTCTGTGTCCACCGGCACTGCGCAACACGGTGATGCCCTGCACACCAACTTTGTGCCATACGTCGAGCAGGGTTGGCAATTGTTCGGGGTTGTAAAGAATTACTACCAGCGCTTGAGCCATCAGGATCCTCCTTGGATTTCAAAAATATGTGTGCCGACACGACTGTCTACTTTATCGGCAGAGTTGGAAAAAACTCCATAAAAATCACGTAAAGAAATGAATGGGTTAAAATTTAAAAAACCGATTCTTGCCAAATATATCGGGCGCGCCGTGCGTTTTTAGGGGCAAAACGACACTGTTGGCAAAATATTCAAAATCGAAAGTGGTGGCATCTCCCGCCAAAAGCCCGGGCACGGGCAGCAGTCGCACCGTGAGCGGCTTGTTCAGCGCCACCGATAATGTTGCCACATCGAGCATCACTCCCGCGATTTGGTCGGCGGCGCTGTTGCCGGGAATGGGGATGGTGTCCAATCCGGTACCGCACACCGCCGAGTAGAGCAGTAAATCATTTATGTCGAATGTTCCTTCAATGGCGCGTTGCGCCAAAATCGAATCTTCCAGCACGGGGAGCATCACCCCGTTGTAGCCGGTGGGGCGGGGATTGGCATCCTTTAAAACGCGGGTTAAAAATGCCGTGGCGAACAGGGTGCCGTGCCCGCCAAAGGCATCCACACCGAGATGCTCCATCGCTGCGCCGATAGAAATTTCTGCGCGCGGAAATGGCGCCAGCGAGAAATCAATGCCGCCAAAATTAAATCCGGTTTCGTTTGCCAGCGCGTCGGCAATGCTTGCCAATTTTTTACCTGTGCGGGCGATGGCTGTCGCCAACGAATCTCGCGCATCGGCGAGCGAATTGGCGCTTTTGAACGCCGCCACCGCCATATCTGCCGCTTCGGTGGCAATGGCGAATGCCGGTGCGCCACCGCGACGATATGCGCCGGGGTAAAACGGGGTGCCAGCGGGAACATTTGCCAGCATGGCAAACCGTAAATTGCCAAACCCGTCGGCAGTTTGCTGCCCAATGCGCTGCACGACGTTGGCACAAGCGCGAATGGCTGCCAAATTGATGCCGTGTGCGGTGGATGCCACTTGCGCCGAGACGAATACAGTTTCGGTGGCGGCAATCAGGTCGGGCACAGTGTCAATGGCCGAAATGTCAGCTTCAGCGGTATCGGCGATGATAGCGCCCGCCGA
>CAYZQQ010000251.1:0-5522 GCA_964480075.1 uncultured Anaerolineaceae bacterium | reverse complement strand
GCAGTTAACCCTGTCCAATTGAGCGACCATTTTAATTTCGCGCCTGTGCCGTCGACCAACGATGTACCATCAATCGCCGTTCCATATCGCCCATTAAAGACAACTGCCCGCGTACCCGGATTATCAGGCGTGGCGACTGTTACTCCTCCGATGATTGTACTCATTATGGACGAGCCTCCACCAATCCTAATTGCTCTATAACATTATCCGTCAAAGCAGAAATAAGTTTAAATTCGCCGATTACGTCTTGCAGATGTTCATTCATCCCCTTGACTACGGCAGTTGCTAAATCCAGCGCCGCCTTTTTGTTGTCTTTGATTTGCGCGGTAATAGCCGCCATTAACGCCGCCCCCGTGCCGTTATTTTTAATCGCATCCGGTAATCCGCCGCTTAATTCGCCCGCAATTCCTGCGGAAATCCCCCCGCCACCTATCTGCGCTGCCACATCGCCAGTTGACACGTTCAGCCCCTCGCCTTGCAGTTCGGCGGTGATGGTATCTATCAATTCTTGCCGTACATTTTGCTGACTAATGGCGTCCCGAACCCGCTGCTTAATTAATTCCTTGTCAAATAATTGAGGGTCGCCGCCTCCTGCCAGCAAATCCGTCATCGCCTGTTTTACCGCGCTATTATCGCCGGATGCAACTGCGTCCGCAACTGGCTGCCAAAAATCCGTGCCTCCGAATTGAGACTGCAACGCGGGCAGCCATTCACTTGACAACCCATCTGTCGCCAACGTTGCCGCTCGCCGCGCCCACTCGTCGATATGTTGGTCTTGCTGCGGCGGCTGCCATACATCTGATAATGTCGGCTGAATTTGTGAGCTTACCAATGTTTGCAAATCATTTGATGCACCTTGCCACGCCGTGACCGATGCGGTGGCGGCATCAACTTGCGAAGATTTTATATCAGCCATTGTATTTTTAAACGTGTTGCTTAATGCAAACGCACTGGCGTCCTCATCCTGCATTGTTTGCAGAATATATAATTCAGCTTGCGCGCGACTATGAGCAATATCGCTCAATGTTTTTTGCCATTCAGCTTGTTTTTTCGCTTCCGTACTTTGCCGTTCTATGGCGACCGTTGCATCACGGATGGCGCGGTCTTGATGGTCAACCCATTTCGCCGCTTCCCGCTCTGCATTGATAACGTGCATCAGCCTGCGTATCTCGGCAACATCTGCCTTGCCACGCTCGGTAAGCGATTTTTCGCCATTTTTCGTTATTTCTTGTAATTGGCGATTGAGATATGCGTATTGCGTGTCTAGATTGCTGTTTTTGGAGACTGCGGCATCCACTCCTTCCAAAAAGCCTGCCAACGCCTCTTTTGCCGCACTGATGGCGGGGGTTAACCCACTCCCCACCGTATCAGTCAAGTCACTCCAAACGGCAGATAAATGGTCGGAAGCATCCGCCGTGGTGACTGTTATGCCACCCAGTTCGGCAACTTTTTCCCGCCCAATAGCCAATGCTCCATTTACAAAAGATTGCTTTTTCTCCGCTTCGGTCAGTTGGTCAACCGTTTTGCCCAATTGCTCGGCATATTGCTCTTGCCAACCAGTGACGTCTGATATTAACCCAAGATTATCCAGAATAAGAGGAGTTTGCCTACCCAATGCGGTCGTCAAGTCGTCTATCGATTTGGCGGTATCTTGCCCCATCGCATTACCCAACACTCGAGCCATGGTGGTTAATTCCCCCATTTGGTCTGCGCTATCTATCAGCCCGAATATCATCGCCTTATTAGCGGCCTTTAATGCGGTGAACTGGTCAACCGTATGCCCAGATGCTTTTTGTATCGCATCCAGCATACTCGATTGCGTTTCGCCAATCCGTTTCGCCATCGCATCGGTTGCAACCCCCAACCGGTCGATTTTTTCCGCTGATGCCTCGGCACTCGCGCCGTATTGGAAAATAGCAAGCCCCGCCCCAGCCAATAACCCGCCCTTCAATAATCCACCAAGCGCCACGCTCAAATTATCAGTTGCCGACCCCACGGATTTGAGGTCACTGCTCGCTTTTTTCGCACCGATCGTTTTTATGATTATTTCAATTGCGTTTCTTGCCATCGTTTGCCAACCGTTTTATATTATAAATTTTCGTGCCCAATTTTGCGCGCGCCTGTTTGCCGCCCGCGTGATATGCGTCCCAATTACTGACCATCTGCCCCGCCTCCAGCGCGCGTAACAACCGCCCAATATCCTCTTGGTCAATCACGCTCAACGGTACTCGCCAACCGAATAACTCCAATAGGCGATAATCCTGCACCTCATCGGGCGGTGGTTCATCGTATAAGAGATAACGCGCTATCGCGCGGGCGTGGGCTTTCCCAATTCTTGTAACTCACGATACGCCGTCAGCCACGCATTCGCCCAAAATCCCTCGACTTGTGGAGTTATGTCATCTCGCGCGTCAAAGGCTTCCATAACTGCATCCAAGCCAGAAATCTCGTCATCGCCGATGACAATCTGTACCTCCAGCACGGTCTCGCGTAGCACCGCCTCAATTTCATCAGCGTCACCCGGATTGGCTGCCACAATGCCCGCCAAGTATCGGCGGCGGTGCGCGCGCGTCAGGTCATCGCGCACCACCATATAATTCCGTTTGTCGTGCCCAGCAATAACTTTCATTTTATACCTGCGCCGTAAAGTCAACTGTGCCGGTTACCGCGAGGGTGAAGGTTTGCGTTACTACATCTGTGCTGCTAGAATCGGCACTAATGTCGCCTTCCATCACGTATGTCGAAAAAGCGTGTTGCGGGCTTCCGCTTGCAGTGCCTTCCGGACGCATAGACATCGACAATGTAGTACCCGCCCGCGCCGCGGTAAGTAGTTGCTCGTAGCCCGAACCGGTGGTGCTATCCATGATTACCACAACCTCATATCCCCGTTCATAACTCGGCGCGCCGGTACGTTGCCCGCCATCCAACGTTTTTGTGATTGTTTGCGACCCGTTCGGGGTGTAGGTCACGGAAACAACATCATCGGTAATATCATCCACTCCGATAAGCACATCCCACTCGGTTGAAGTATATTCTGCCATAATAATTCTCCTTTTGCTAATTATTACAATTTATATATTATTCTTAATCCGCACGCCTTCAATTGTGAAAATGTATCCAAATGCTTCGCTTCCCCAATCAATCCGCCCAAATGTATATGATACCCCTGCGAATGATTGATAGTGCAATGATGCACGGGAATTTCGATGGCTGAATAGTGCGGCGATTATAGGTTCGTGAAACGGTAACATCGTTGTTGTCGCTTGTCGATAATCGTTCAACGGCATAAGCAACGCAATCTGTATGTTATGCTCACTCTCCAGCCGGCTGCTCATCCCATTCGATGATTTGCCCTCGGCGGCATAGACCATCGCTACCGGATAACTCGTAATTTGCTCGGTTGGTGTGGCGGGCGCATTTTGTACCCCGGTGACGCCACTCACCACCGTGATTAATTCGGCTATCGCACCCTGCAATGTCGCCGTCATTTATCCACCTGTTTGCCGATAAGTTTATTCAGCTGCCGCATCAATCTCTTGGCATCGGTCTGCACTGTCTGTTGGAATGTCCACCATCGCCCCGCGTGAATGGGCGCTTGCATACCCTTCCAAATCACCCACTTCCCGTAGGGGGTATCATTGTATACGCCGAAAATGGTTTTGCCGCGCCGAAAATCATGGAATGAGCGTCCCAGCAATCCCGTGCGAATGTATTTTTGGTCTGGCAATCGCGGCGGGTATTTTTTTTGTCGCAAGTCCGCCGCTTCCTCAATTGTAAATTTTTGGATGGTTTTGGTTACGTCTTTTCTCAACACGCCGGCGATTTTATCTAACTTTCGTACCAATTTTTTTGTTCCGCGTACCTCGTAAGTCAATCCCATCAAAACCCTCGCTCGCCGATGCTATCCAACAAAGTCATAATGTCCGTATCCGTTGTTATCTTTGCTTGCACCATTGTAATGCCCAACGCCGCCGTTCCCGCAACGCCAAAAATGGCGTCCTTGCGCTTCCACAATCGATGCGCCATCAATAGTGTCGCCTGCTTAATTGCTGCCGGAGCGGATGACGCATAGCCCCAAGAGCCGACAATTTGCACCCCATCCCTAACATTGACGGGGAATGAATAATCGCCGTTGACATTATATCTGATTTGCCGATATGGTTGTGGCTCGCTTCCCAATGCGGCATTGCGCGGCTCCAGCACATAATCCGTGGTTGCCCACGTGGTCTCATACGTACCATCTGCATTATCGTCAGTTTTGAGCGTAGTTACGGAGAGAAGGTCATCCACATAAAGCAGGTCGCCATATTTTGCCGTGAAATAACGGGTTTCGTCACGTGCGTAGAACGATGTATGTTTCTGGCGGTCAATCCAACGGCTCGCTGCGTTGATAGCGATAGATAGATTGTCATCATCTGCCGCCGTGAACCCGCCACCTCCGTTGGCTTGTATGTGATTTTTGAGTTCTGTCAATGTCACATATCCATTGGTTACCGTTGCCATTATGCCGCCGCCTTTTTACGCATCGGGGGTTTCCGCTTCCGCTTAATCTCGACCACGTAGCCATTGGCAATCAAGTCCGGCAAATTGCCGCGCCTCTTCTGGTCAGCCACATCCGCCGCCTGCATCTTGTCACCGGTTTTGTAATTGTCAAAAGACTTCAATACCTTGTACATTCGTACTCCCTCCCCGCCCCCCGGAAGGGGCGGGAATTTGTTATTTATACGGTCACAATTTCATCTACGCTCGCAATATTATTATCGCTTGCAGGTCCGTATGCGGGGCTCAGCCCAAACATCACTGCGCCCGTATCACTGGTTGCAGTGGCAACGGTTAATACCATTGCCACGAAAGTAAATCCATTGGCGACATCGAGTTTTTCGGGATTGAGGTTGATGATAGCTTGTTTGTCACTATCAGTGCCCGCCTGCGTTAGTTGAGTGATAGATGCGCCGGTAATGTCTTTTGCGCCAGTCCCGCTAGCATCGAGGGCTTGTTGCAGTTTAAAATCGACGGTTGCCGCCGTGCCCAGTGTACCAGCGGCTAACACTGCCACCACCGCCTGCCAGTTTTCTATATTCGCCCAATTGCTGGTGGAAGCTCCCGCTACCTGCGCATCGGGGTCAATTATTGCGATTACCGCAACTTTTTCACTCGGAATGTATCCCATAATATTACCTCCTAAAGATTAAAATTAATCATTGTGATAAACGATTGTCGAAATTGTCCGACCAGTGCCCGGGTTGGCTTCCGTGATTACATTATTGAGCCACGGTTTCCCGTCCCAACGCCCACTGAACCGCCACGTGCCTTGGTCGGTGATGAAATTGGCGTGCGGCGAATAAGCCACGCTCAACCCTTCGCGCTCAAACAGCAGATACGAGCTCAAATCCACTAAAATAGCATCACCGGACGCATCAGCCAATGGCATGTGCTCACAGTAGATAGTATCATAACCCAACAACGCCCGTCCAACTGGTTGTGATGGTTGCACAAAGTTCTCACCGGCGGTTACAGTCCAG
>CAYZQQ010000250.1:0-5524 GCA_964480075.1 uncultured Anaerolineaceae bacterium | reverse complement strand
TAGCGGAGGAAGCAAACCGGCAGCCGCGCCAACGCAAGAAAAGCCAGCCGCGCCCGTCGCAACTCAGCAGCAAAGCACAAGCTCAACAACCCCCGCCGGGAACAAAGAAATTGTCGTCGGGTTGATTACCAAAACCGAAACGAACCCTTTCTTTGTAAAAATGAAAGAAGGCGCGCAAGCCAAAGCCGATGAACTCGGCGCCAAACTGATGACCGCCACCGGCACATTCGATGGTGACAATGCAAGCCAAGTTACTGCCATTGAAAATATGGTCGCCGCTGGTGCACAGGGGATTCTCATTACCCCCAGTGACACATCAGCCATTGTGCCTGCCATTGAAAAAGCCCGCAAAGCTGGGGTACTCGTTATCGCATTGGATACTCCAACCGACCCGCAAGATGCTACAGACGCACTCTTCGCTACCGACAATCTTAAGGCAGGGGTGCTCATCGGTCAATATGCTCGGGCAGTATTTGGTAATAAACCGGTAAAGATTGCCACCCTCGATTTAGCGCCCGGCATTACCGTCGGACAGCTTCGTCACGATGGCTTCCTGCAGGGGTTCGGCATCAAAGAAGGCGACCCGCAGATTGTATGCAGTCAAGATACACGCGGTGACCAAGCCAAAGGGCAGACTGCGATGGAAAATTGTCTGTCAAAAGACCCCGACATCAATCTGGTTTATACCATCAATGAACCCGCTGCTTTTGGCGCATACACCGCCATTAAAGCCGCCGGGCGCGAAAAGGATGTGACAATTGTTTCTGTTGACGGCGGCTGTGCCGGCGTCAGAGGGATTGTTGATGGCGAAATTGCCGCCACATCACAGCAATATCCGTTGAAAATGGCTTCACTTGGCGTGGAAACTGTGGTAAACTATGCTACAACCGGTGCAAAAGTATCTGGGTATACCGACACAGGCGTTACCCTAATTACAGATAAACCTGTTGATGGCGTTGATAGTCAAGATACAACCTTTGGACTGGCTAACTGCTGGGGCGAATAAATAGCACTGCATCAGGTGGCATCCGCAAAGGTGGGTGCCACCTGAATCCGTACAACAGTGAGGTAAACATGGCAAGTCAGAACACAACAACGGGGAAAAAGAACCTATTGGGGTTGGAACATATCTCCGTTCCCCCAATCATGGGACCCTTTTTAGCCCTTTTGCTCGCCGGGTTATTTTTTGCAACCCAATCTGACCGGTTTTTAACAGGTCCGAATTTATCTTTAGTCGTACAACAAGTTATGGTTGTTGGTATGCTGGCTATTGGTCAAACACTGATTATTTTGACCGCTGGTATCGATCTATCTAACGGGATGATAATGGCATTCAGCCAGGTTCTCATGGCAATGGTATTTATCAATAATGGGGTTCATCCGGGGATAGCAATTTTAGGTGGTTTTGCCGCCGGCACATTATTTGGTCTGGCTAACGGATTGCTGGTAACCAAATTGCGCTTGCCGCCATTCATCGTCACATTGGGGATGTTCAACATAGCGTTTGCGCTGACCCGCATTTATTCGGTAACAACAGTTCGATTGACGGATTCGCCGTGGTTTGTTTTTTTGGGGCAGACGTTTTCTGTTGGTGGCGAGAACGGGACAAAAATAACGTACGGTTCGGTGGCGATGGTACTCTTTTATTTTTTAGTCTGGTTTATCCTGCGAGAAACAGCCGTTGGACGACATATTTATTCGGTTGGCGATAATCCGGAAGCCACACGCTTGGCAGGGATTGACACCAACAAACTCTTAATCGGTGTATATACCGCCGCCGGGTTAATTTACGGTATCGCAGGATTATTGCTGATTGCCCGGACAGGCGTTGCCGACCCTCAAGCCGGACAAAATGCCAATTTGGAAAGTATCACAGCCGTGGTACTGGGAGGAACCAGTTTATTTGGTGGACGTGGTAATGTGTTGGGAACATTGCTCGGCGCATTAATTGTCGGTATGTTCCGTAACGGGCTAACATTGATGGGTGTCCCCTCAATTTATCAGTGGCTAATTACCGGTATTTTGATCCTTCTAGCCGTCTCTGTGGATCAACTGTCTCACAGGAGGGAAAATTGAACACAAAATCCCCAACCCCTATTTTGGAAGCGCGAGGCTTGGTAAAACGATATGGTTATGTGGTTGCTCTGGATGGCGCGGATTTTGAACTTTACCCCAACGAAATTTTAGGGGTAATTGGCGATAACGGCGCTGGAAAAAGCACGCTCATCAAAGCGCTCTCCGGTGCAATTATACCGGATGCTGGCGAAATATTCTTAAATGGACAACTGGTTCACTTCCACTCTCCCATCGATGCTCGGCAGCAAGGTATCGAGACAGTATATCAAGATTTAGCGATGTCTCCCGCTCTAAATGTTGTTGAAAATATGTTTTTGGGGCGTGAAATACGCCGTCACGGGTTCTTGGGAAATGTACTCCGCATACTTGACAAAAAACAAATGTTGCAAGATACAACTACCTACATGCAAAACCTGAAGTTTCGCATCCAATCAATGAACCAGGCTGTCGAAACTCTCTCCGGGGGACAGCGGCAGGGCGTCGCCGTAGCTAGAAGTGCTGCCTTCGCTCGTAATGTCATCATTATGGACGAACCCACTGCGGCGTTAGGGGTTAAAGAATCGACGATGGTACTAGAACTCATTCATAAAGTTCGTGACCGAGGCTTACCCGTCATCATCATCAGCCACGATATGCCCCACATTTTTGAATTGTCTGACCGCATCCACATCCATCGCCATGGAAAGCGGGTCGCAATTGTAAAACCCCAAGATTATCGTATGTCAGAAGTTGTAGCCATTATGACCGGCGCAATGGATTTGCCCAAAGACGAATGGTTCAAAGGAAGCGCCGTTTAGCCATTAATATTCTAAAAATTGCCAAACTACCAAACCCCGTTCCGACCGGGTCGCAAAATACAACCAACTCATGCGCCTTGGGGGAAATTGAATTACAATACTACTATCCATCAAGCCGGTTTAAAAGCGGTAATTTTTGCGCTGAACACAGCCCGGTACACGTCGTCCGGCGAAATACCGTCTAAAGCCAGAGCCGGCATTTCATTCAAAGCCTCGTCAATCATCTCCGGCGAAAGATAAACCGGCTTGACAGTGATGTCAGTAAATCCGGCGGCTTCCAGTCCGGCAGTATATTCGTCCACCTCCAGCGCACCCGAAACACACCCTGCCCAGGCGCTGAGACTATTTTTTACTGCCGCCGGCAGGGGTCCCTGCGTCACAATATCGCTCACCGAAAATTTACCGCCGGGCTTTAAAGCGCGAAACGCCTCGCTAAAGACCTGCGATTTGTCCGGGCTAAGGTTAATGACGCAGTTGGAAATAATCACATCAGCCATACCATTTTCAAGCGGCAGATGTTCAATCTCACCCAACCGAAATTCCACATTGTCAAACCTCATCTGTTGCAAATTAGCGCGAGCCTGCTCCAGCATAGCCGGGGTCATATCCACCCCAATCACCCGCCCGGTGGAACCGACCTGCTTCGCAGCCAAAAAGCAATCAATGCCCCCGCCGGAACCCAAGTCAACCACCGTTTGCCCCGGTTCTAAAGCGGCTAACGTGACCGGGTCGCCGCACCCCAACGACATATCCGTGACCACATCGGGCAGAGCATCAACATGCTGCGCGGCATCGTACAGCGAAATCGCTTCGCCAATTTTTACGGCATCAGCGCCGCCGCCACAGCACGATGAGGCTGTCGTCGCTCCGGAGCCGCAACATGAGTCAGGTTCTCCGACAGCTATTTTTGCGGCAAACTGACTGTATCGCTGGCGTACAAAAGTGCGGACATCGTTGGCTGAAGATGGTGTGTTTTTCATTATCAATCCCCTTTTAATAAATAGATATATTTATATGTATCAATACATTGTCGCAAAAAATATTATTTCCCTTCAGTCAGTTGAATCACCGGCATATCCGGCGCAAAATCTCCGGCTAGCGTGCAACAGGCGGCGGCAATCCGTTCCTGATTGAGTGAATAGAAAATATGCTTGCCGTCCCGACGGGTAAAAACCAACCCCGCCGACCGCAGCACATTTAAATGGTGCGATACCGTCGGCTGAGAAACGTCCCCCAGTTCGGTCACAATTTCGTTTACGCTCAACCATCGACAACAACACAGACCCATTATCTTTTGGCGGGTGCTGTCTGCCAGCGCTTTGGCAAATTTTACGGGATCAACTTTTTGGGGCAACATATCGATACCTTTCAATACGTTTATTATATCGATATTTATCAATATGTCAAAATCACAGTCGCTTTTTGTGGCTGCCACGGCTGACCTGCCGGCTGAAAGATGCTCATAGCATCCGGCAATTATCATACCTCAGTGTTTTGAACGAATAATTTCCGCCAACAGTTCGATTTTCCACGGTGTCCATCCTCCTTTGATAGACACTGTTTTCGTTTGGCTATCAAAATGTCCGGGCGTGCCCACGCCAAACTGATGGTCAATTAAATAGAACCCGGCGCGGTGAGGCGTTTTGCGTAGCGGGGGAAAAACTTTTGCCGTAAAGCGCCCATTGCCGTAACTCCCCGCATTCGGCAACACAGCCAGCTTTATATTCGGGGCAGTATGCCATTCAAAGGGGTACGGTGTGCCGTCATCGGTTTTTCGCCAATCGCTAAAATAGATGGGTTTTCCCTGTCCCATCCATTTTCGTTCATATTTGGTTTTTACGCTCAATGTTTCACGTCGCCACAGTGATTCAGCACAAAAAACTATGCCGGGGCATGCATCCATTCCCGCTTGCATCGCCTCAAAATAGGCGGGCACATCGGTTGCCAAATGGAGTTCACCGCCGATGCGCAATCGGTTCGCCATCAAACCCAGCATCCAGGGGTGTGTATGGCGACGTCTGGCATGGCGTTTTTTGTGCCATGGGTCAGGGAAATTTAACCAAATATGGTCAAGGCTGGCAGGCGGCACACACTCAAGCAAAAAGGGGCGGGCGTGCATCACCAGCAGGCGGCTATTGTGCGCCCCGGTGCGGCGCACCCGTCGCACCGCACGCCGTACAATTTTACCATCGTACTCTAACCCAATCCAGTTCATTTGGGGATGGCGTTGTGCCATATCTGCCAAAAAATGTCCCAATCCTGTGCCAATATCCAGATGGGTCGGCGCATCGGGCAGGGGCAGCAAGTCGCAATAGGGGTGTGTATTCAGTGTTTCGCTGGGGATAAGGAGTAAAGTTTGTTCCATGTGGCGGCTATCATATCGTATCTTTTTGAATTAAACAAAGTTACAAGCTCACCTGATGCAGGTGGAAATTTCCGGAATGACATCCGGCAAATAAAACTTTTCCGTTTTCACACCATCTTTCGCCGTCAACATTGAAACGTCAACACAATCTAGAATCTGATGTGCAATTCCTCGGAAAATGATAAAATGGAACGCAGATGACGCAGATTTTCCGGATTTTCACAGATAAATTTTGGTTCTTCAGGATTTCAGGGGGTGGACAAAAAATATTGCATCAAATTACTCG
>CAYZQQ010000249.1:0-5526 GCA_964480075.1 uncultured Anaerolineaceae bacterium | reverse complement strand
AAGACAAAGGACACCCGTTTTCGGCGTGGCTGTATCGAATCGCACACAATTTGGTTGCCAATTGGCATCGAGACCAGAAAAAACGGCAGACGGTAACACTGGAAGACGCTAATTTAGTCAGCAGCGAGAAAACAAACCCGTTTCATAACACGGTTAAAAATGAAGCCACCGCTATTTTACTGGACGCCATTCAACAATTGCCGCCGCTGCGGCAACAATTGCTCATCCTAAAATTCATTGACGGGTTATCAAACGCCGAAATCGGCGAGATTATGAATCGCAGTGAAGGCGCCGTCAAATCGCTGTACCATCGAACGCTGGTATCGCTTAAAGACCTGCTGGCAGATTATCCGGAACTCATCGAACCGATGGAACACGGCTATGACCATTAAACTTGTCACCGACAGCACCTGCGATTTGCCGGTTACATTGCTGAAAAAATACAATATTTCGGTGGTACCGATTAGCATTCATTTTGGCACCGATGCGTTTTTGGAAAATGTAACCATCGGACCCGACACTTTTTACCAAAAGGTACGGCGCGAAGGCGTGTTCCCCAAAACATCTCAACCGTCGGTGGGTGAATTTGCCCAAATGTATCGCCAGCTCGCCGACTCACCCACCACCGAAATCATTTCGGTGCATATCGGGGCAAAATTAAGCGGCACCTTTCGCAGCGCACAATTGGCGGCGGCAAAAGTTGCCGACACCGTACCCGTACACGTCATTGACAGTATGGCGGGTTCCGCCGGGCTGGGGTGGATGATGGCAGAAGCAGGCGAGCTGATTTCGCAGGGAAAATCCGCCGTTGAAATCAAATCGCTGCTGGAAACTAAACGCGAGGCTATCGCCATATTTTTTGCGCTGGATAACTTGCAATTCGCCCAACTGAGTGGGCGCGTGGGTAAACTCGCCGGATTTCTCAGCTCGGTGCTGAATATCAAGCCCATTATCAGCCTGAATGACGGCGTTTTGGCAGCCAATCATCGGGCGCGCAGCGTACCCAATGCCCTGCGAAAAATCATCATTTTGGCGGAAGAGAAAAATGGCAATACGCCGGTAAATGTGGCGGCAATCCATGCCGTAGCCCCAAAACGGGCACATACTCTGCTAGAGATGGCACGCGCGCACTTGAATATTCAAGAATCTTTCATCGGCGACTTATCCATTTCTGTTGCCGTCCATCTTGGTCCCGGCACGGTGGGATTGGTCGCTTATCCGATTGATAGAATCTAACAAAAAGGTGTATATTATGCCGTACAAAAACTTTATCACCGAAGTTTTATCGGCGCACGCAGATAAATTATCGCGCAAAGACCCCGGCGAAGCGGATTACGCTCACTTATTTCCCAACAACCGTGATTTGCCATCGTTGTTGATTCTGGCAACGCAGGTAAAATCGGCACTGGAACCTGTGACTCCCCCTGCTTCCTTCACCGACCGATTGCATCAGGATTTGATAACAGCCGCTCAAGTGCGGCAGCGCGCGCGCCAACCTTCCGCAAGCGCACTGATGCCCGCACCCATCGTCATATCTTCTGTTGCGGGCGGGTTATTGGCGCTGGTCGGTATTTTCTTTTTTGTGCGCAATCAAATGCAGCAAAAAACTACGTCGTAATTATTTATTTTCACTTATTTTGGAGACATAACTATGAAGGTCCGTTACAGCAGAATTTCGGGATGGGGCAAGTACGTTCCGGAAAAAGTTTTAACAAATTCTGACTTGGAAAAAATGGTAGATACCACCGATGAGTGGATTACTCAGCGCACCGGCATCAAAGAACGACACATTGCCGGTGCAGATGAAACTACCTCTACAATGGCGGTCGCCGCAGCAAAAAGAGCGTTGGAAGTGGCGGGATTGACTCCCGCCGACCTCGACTTGATTATTTTATCCACCTCTTCCCCCGACCATTTGGTGCCGATTGTGTCCAGCACGGTTCAGCACCAACTCGGTGCGACATGCCCGGCATTTACCCTAATGACCGGATGCACCGGTTTTGTGTACGGGCTTGCAACCGGACACCAGTTTATTGCTACCGGCACATATGATAACGTGCTGGTTATTGGTGTGGAATTGATTTCGCGTTTTATTGATTGGAACGACCGCAACACATGCGTGCTTTTTGGTGATGGTGCGGGGTCGGTGGTACTCTCGCCCAGCAACACCCCCACCGGCGTGCGAGCCATAGATTTGGGGTCGGACGGCGCAAAAGGAATGAGCTTGACCGTACCGGGATTGGGCTCGGCGATGAAGATTGACCACGACATGATTGACCGAGGCGACCAATATCTGAAGATGGAGGGGCGCACCGTATTTAAATTCGCCACCCGTGTGATGCCGCAATCAACCCTAAGAGTGCTGGAAAATGCAGGGATGACGCTTGATGATATTGACCTGCTCATTCCGCATCAGGCAAACGCTCGAATTGTTGATTTAGCGATTCGGCGGCTCGGTATTTCAGCAGATAAAGTGTTTGTAAATTTACAGAAATATGGCAACACCTCCGCCGCATCCATCCCGTTGGCGCTCATTGAAGCATTGGAAGAAGGACGCATCAAAGAAGGCGACAATATTTGCATGGTCAGTTTTGGTGCAGGGTTAACATGGGCAAGTGCGGTGGTGCAATGGGGACAACCCCTCGGCGATAGTGCAGAAATTGTAGACGATGATTTTGTTTGGGATATTAACGCATTGCGGCGGCGTTTGGTACGCGCATCCGCCAGCGTGCGCGTTAAAGCTCGCACCATCATAGAAGAGACATCGTACAAAGCCAGTTCGCTGATGCTCCCGCTTTACACATCAGTGGGACGTAAATTTCCGGGGTCGAAAAAAGACGACGAACAGAAGTAAAATTCCAAAAAATGAAAACGGGGAATTGGCTCAACGTCAATTCCCCGTTTTTTATGCCTGTTCCGGTATCTTCTCAAAATATCGGGGCAAAGTAGTGTGTTTTTCTCGTAGGGGACAGCCCAATGGGCTGTCCCCTACCCTGAATTATTGAGAAGATGCCTGTTCCGCACCTTCTGCAGCACGAACCGTCGCCAGTAATGTTTCATTAAAAAACCTATTCAATCGCCGATACAACTGAGGATTTGAGATATCAATTGCCTGCGACTCAAACGTGGCATTAATGATGGTACTCTGGAAAAAGTTAAATGTCGCCACCGCTTCACAGATGGACATCCCATGCTGCGCCGTGAACGCGCCGTATGTTCTGCCAATATCGCGGGCGCTGCCCAATACTTGCTCGCCCTCCGTCCCCGAAACATATTGTAGCGTTAACTGAAGTAGCTTTTGCCCGGATTGACGCATCGCCTGTTTTTGCGGCTCCGTTGTCGCCAATTTTTGGCGATTCACGGGTTGCAACGAATCCGCATCGGACAGCGTGGAAATTGCCTGTCGCACCGCATGGTGTGCTGCAGCCGCCACTGTATCTTCCGGCGTGCCTTGATTCATTTCGGCAATGAATGCCAGCAACTCATCTCGCCGAAACCGCCGGTGTCCGCCCGGGGTGCGATAATGCGGCACATATCCCTTTTCCGCCCAACTGCGCAACGTCAGCGGATGCACCCCCAGCAGCTTCGCCGCCTGTGTAATTCCCATCAATTTTCCCAATGTGTCCATAATCAATTTACGAGTAATGTCACATTTTTATGTGACATTTATCACTTTTATTTTTACGACAACGGGTTTAAAGTATGAATGTCATTTTTGTTATATGATTTTAAGCGTTTTTTAATGTAGTTGTTATATGATTTTACGTGTTTTGTGGGAACTTCATTTGTTAATTATAACGCACCTGCAAACAGGACACAAATGCCCGTTACCAAAAATTGTATCTATTGGGGAAGGTTATGCACATTCTATCTGTTGGTTTGAACCATAAAACTGCACCGGTAACACTGCGCGAAAAATTGTCATTCAGCTCGGCGACGTTATGCGCGTTTTTAGACCGTCTGGACGAACCCCATGCCCACGCCGCTGAAAGCATCATCCGCGAAACCACCGTGCTGTCCACCTGCAACCGGCTGGAATATTACGGTCTCACCGGCAATCCCCAACAAGCTTACCTGGAAATCATCACTCGTTTGAGCCAAACATTCGGTATTTCTCCGGCAGAGTTTGAGCCGCATCTTTATCAATTGCTGGATATCGCTGCCATTGATCACTTGATGCACGTCGTTTGCGGGCTGGATTCGCTGGTGCTGGGTGAAGCGCAAATTTTGGGGCAGGTCGCCCGTGCTCACCAATCGGCGCGGGCGCATGGTACCAGCGGCAAAATTATGGGGCGTTTGTTCGATATGGCAATTCACACCGGGAAACGCGCTCGCACCGAAACCGCTATCGGGGTGAATCCGGCATCGGTCAGTTCGGTAGCCATACATTTGGCGATGGATTTTCTGGGCAACCTAGCTGATAAAACAATTATGATACTCGGCGCAGGAGAAATGGGGATGCTCACGCTGCAATCCGCTGCGAAATTCGGCGCGCAGAAATTTATTGTGATCAATCGTACTCGCAAAAATGCCGAAAAACGTGCTGCAGAATGGCATGCCGAGCCGCTCACTTTCGATGAAATTGACCGGGGATTGCGTCAAGCCGATTTGGTCATCACTGCCACCGGCGCGCCGCATACCGTGTTGCACGCGCAAACCGTCGCCGATGTGATGGCGACACGTCCCCACCGCGCGATGTTGCTGGTAGATATTGCCCTGCCGCGCGATGTGGATGCTGATGTTGCCGAGATTCCCGGCGTATGGCTGTACAATCTGGATGATTTACAGCATCAAGTGGCAGACAATTTAGCGGCGCGCCAGCAAGAAATTCCCAAAGTCGAAGCCATCATCGCTGCCGAACAAACCGCTTTTCAGCACTGGTATCGCGCCCGCGACGTGGTGCCAACTATTGCCACCTTCCGCCGCCGAGTTGACACAATACGGCAACAGGAAGTGGAACGCGCACTGCATCGCATGCCCAACCTGGATGAACATCAGCAGGCAATTGTTACTGAATTGGCGCACCGGCTGACCAATAAATTTTTGCACCACCCCACCGTTCGCCTGCGCACCGAAGCCGCCAACGGGAACGGGATTGAATACGCTCACGCTCTACACGAACTTTTCGCGCTGGAATCATCTATCAACACTGAAAATTGAGCACTGAACAAATGAACACAACTTCCCAAACCATCACCTTTGGTAGCCGCGGCAGCGCGCTGGCACGGTGGCAAACCGATATGGTTGCCGCAAAACTGCAAACGCTGTTTCCCACCCTGCCCATCAAGAAAATTATTTTTACCACTCGTGGCGATAAAGAACTCGCCAAACCGCTACCCGAAATCGGCGGCAAAGGATTGTTCACCGCCGAACTGGAATCTGCGCTGCGCGGTGGCGATATTGACCTCGCCGTGCATAGTTTAAAAGACTTGCCCACCGAAAACCCCGCCGGGCTGACGCTGGGCGCAATCCTGCCCCGCGAAAATCCCGCCGACGTGCTGGTCAGCCGCAACGACTACACGCTGA
>CAYZQQ010000248.1:0-5530 GCA_964480075.1 uncultured Anaerolineaceae bacterium | reverse complement strand
ACCACCGCATATCCCCAAATTTCTGGTAGATAGACAACAGATAGAATTGGTGCTGATAAACCTGATTGGCAATGCCATAAAATTTACGGCGACGGGTGGGAAAATCAATGTGCTTGGGGCAATTAACGGAGTTTCTATAGAAATTTCTGTGGTGGACACGGGCGTGGGCATTCCCAAATCAGAACATAAAAAAATCTTCGACCGATTCTATCAGGTTGAAAGTTCACTCAGCCGACGTCACGAAGGTATCGGATTAGGTCTCTCAATTGTGAAAGGTATTGTAGATAATTGCGGGGGGAAGATTTGGGTGAAAAGTAAGGAAGGCATAGGAAGTACCTTTACATTCTCTATGCCAATGCATCTCGATAGCAAAACAATACCATAAGAAAATTGTTATCCCTTTGGGGCAATCCATTCTGCGGCGAGATGCGGCAAATCGGTGGACAATCCACGCAACAGCGTTACATCGGGCAGCGACTCGAGGAATGCGCTACCGTATCGTTTGGTCAGCACCCGTTTGTCCATTACCACCACCACCCCCCGGTCATCACGAGTGCGAATCAGCCTGCCGAACCCCTGCCGAAAATGCAGTATTGCTTCGGGGATGGAATACTGGCTGAATGCATCATCAAATGTTTCACTGCGGGCTTGAAAAATGGGGTCGCTGGGTACGGCAAACGGTATTTTGGCGATGACCACCACGCTCAAATCGTTGCCGGGAACATCCACTCCTTCCCAAAAACTGCGCGTGCCGAGCAATATCGCCTTATCTGCCGTTCTAAAATTTTCCAGCAATTGCCGGCGGCTTGACCCGGTTCCCTGCTGATAAACCACAATATCGTGGTCTGCCAAAGGCTGGCGAACGCCACTGGCGGTATTTCGCAAATGGCTATATGCCGTAAACAGCACCAGCACCCGCCCGTTGGTAGCTACCGCCAAATTGATGAGCGTTTCTTCAAACGATTTTTGGAACCCGACGGTATTCGGTTCGGGAATGTTGGTGGGCACAAAAACCAGGGTGGAATGGTGGTAATCAAACGGCGACCCCACTGACAATTCGGCGATGTCCCACGCGCCCAGCCGGTCTTTTATGTAATCGAAACTGTTATCGGTGCGCAATGTCGCAGAGGTAAAAATGACGCTCTCTTTTTGGTCGAACAGATGCTGGCGCACCAAATCGCCCACGTGTAGCGGCGCGGCGTGCAGTGAAATATCTTGCGTGCGAACTTTTTCTTCCAGCCACGTGATGCTGTCTTTGTTATCTTCTGCCAAAATCACCCGCAATTGCTCGCGCACTTCATCCAGCATCAATCGCACAGTTGTCAGCGATTGAATGGTATCTTCCCAATCCGGCACATCGTATGTATCCAGCCCATCCCACAATTTATGTGCTTTGGTGAGCAGTTTGTTCAAGTCCGCCAGCAGCAGGTCGGCATTGTCCCACGCCATTTCAACATCACTCCAACCCGGTTGAAGCCGCATTTGGGGCGAGATTCGCAATTTGCGGTCGTATTGATTATTTTGTTGCTTGCTGAAATCTGCCATAAATGTTTGCAGTACGTTAAACAACGTTTGTATCGCCCGATGGGCATGGGTTGCCACCGCCTGTGATTTTGTCGTCAACGCTTCAATATCGCCCAGTAAATTATTCAACCCGGCTTTGCGAATCTGGCGGCGCATTTCGGCGGCGGGATTGGTGTTGCCTTCGATGAGGGTGGTGAGAAGCTGGAAAATGCTTTTTTCGTTGGCAGAAAAACTAAGCTGGCGGGTGATGCTATCTTCCAAATGATGCGCTTCATCCACCACCAAATACCGGTATTCGGGGATGGCGCGATTGTTCACCGAAATATCCGCCAGCAGCAGCGCGTGATTCACCACCAGCACGTGCGCCGCTTCGGCGGCTTGACGCGCTCTAAAAAAGAGGCATTGTTCGCGAGCGCACCGGTCTGCCGGACAAATTTCGGCGTTGGCGTTTACCTGATTCCACAACGCTTGTTCGGTGTAATCGGGCAAAAATAATTCCTGCCGATTGCCGGTGGTGGTGTTGGGCAGCCACACCATTATTTTTGCCAGCAGGCGCAATTCCATTTGCGAGAGCTTATCTTTTTTGCGGAATTGCTCCACGCGATGCTGGCAGACATAGTTGCCGCGCCCTTTGAGCGCGGTTGCTTTAAGATTGAGATGGAGCGCTTTTTTCAGCGCGGGCAAATCTTTGGTTAAAATTTGGTCTTGCAGGTTGATGGTATTGGTGGAAATGACCACCCGGCTGTTGTTTGTTACCGCCCACTCGATAGCCGGAATCAAGTATGCCATCGATTTTCCGGTGCCGGTACCGGCTTCTACCATTAAATGATATGGCTCGTTGAACGCCTCTGTTACGGCGCGGAGCATGGCAACCTGTTGCGGACGATGCTCAAAACCGGGCATTGCTTTTTCTATTTTCCCGTCGGGTTCCAATAATGCCGAAAGCGCATCAATATTGAGCTTCTGCGGGGGCGTGCGCGGTTCGGGCAGCGGCGTCAATTCGTCGCCACCGAGCATATCATCGTGATGAGCGGCAAGTTGTTTTGCCAGCGCGCTGTCCATTCGTCCCCGGTGCTGACGCGAAAGGTCTTTAAATACCGGCGCCAGCGACCAATTGCTGCGGGTTGCCATATCTGCCACATCTTTGATGATGCGGCTGTCCAACCGGCGCGCTTCATCCAGCAACGCTTCAAATAGTTGATGCGTCACTCGCGCGTCATCCAGCGCACGATGGGTCGGCGGTTCGGCAATGCCCATCAACTGTGCCAGCGCCTTCAAACTGTACCGGTCGGCATGGGGAAGCAAAATACTCGCCAGCTCAAACGTATCAATACCGGGATTGGCGGAGAAAAGTCCCTGCCGGTTCAAAAACGACAAATCGAATTGGATATTGTGTCCCACAATGGGGGCATCGCCCACAAAACGCAGGAGTGCGCCGTGAATGTGCCGAAATTGCGGGGCATTTGCCACGTCATCGTTGCTGATGCCGGTGAGATGTTGAATGTGGAACGGAATGGGTCGGTTGGGGTTGACCAGCGTTTGAAATTTTTCCAGCACCCGATCGCCGCGAAAACGCACCGCCCCCACCTCGGTGATACTGTCGCGTTTGGGGTCTAGTCCGGTGGTTTCAAGGTCTAATGAAATGTAAACTCGGGTCACGAAAATATCCAATCTAGCCCCAAAACGGGGTTATAACGGTTGATGCGCGCCAATTGCGCCCATTGTATGCAAGTATAGAGTGCCATCGCATAATTGGCAAGCATTGCAATTCTAGCCGAATGGGTGCGCTCGTGGTAAAATTATCGTAACTTTATCATCGGAGAAACAATGGCTGTCCAATCAATTGCAACCCGTTTGCAGAAAAATATCGGCGTGGTACTGGTGGGGAAAAATGATGTGGTCGAACTGGCGTTGGTGGCGTTACTGTGCGAAGGGCATTTGCTCATCGAAGATGTGCCCGGCATCGGTAAAACCACGCTGGCGAAAGCCATCGCCCGGTCGCTGGAATGTTCGTTTGCCCGCATCCAGTTTACGCCCGATTTGCTCCCCGCTGACATTAGCGGCGTGTCCATTTTTAACCGGCGCACCCGCGAGTTTGAATTTCGAGCCGGTCCCATTTTAAACCAGCTTGTGCTGGCGGACGAAATCAATCGCGCCACCCCCAGAACCCAAAGCGCACTGCTGGAAGCGATGCAGGAACGCACCGTCACCGTTGATGGGGTGACGCATCCCATTTCGCGCCCGTTTTTGGTGATGGCAACCCAGAATCCCATCGAATTGGAAGGCACGTTTCCACTGCCGGAGGCGCAGGTTGACCGCTTTATGTTGAAAATAAAGTTGGGGTATCCCACCGCAGCGGAAGAAAACGATATTTTACTGCGCTATCGAAATACAGACCCGCTGGAAACTCTTGCCGCAGTAGCCACCCCCGCCGAATTGCTGGATGCCCAGAAAATGGTGCGCGACATCGCCGTGGAAGCCAGTGTGCGTCAATATATGGTGCGGTTGGTGCAAGCCACGCGCACCCATTCTGCTGTGGAATTGGGGGCAAGCCCGCGTGGCAGTATGGCGTTGTATCGCGCCACGCAAGCACTGGCAGCAATTCGCGGACGGTCGTTTGTACTGCCCGATGATGTGAAATATCTGGCGCCATTTGTGCTGACGCATCGGCTGGTCATCAGTCCGCAAACGCGATTGCGCGGGCGCACGCCGGAAATGGTGCTGGCGGAAATTGTCGATACCGTTCCCGTGCCGGTGGAAAAATTTTCGGTGTAGTGGCTGCAAACCCACCGCACATACCATTTTCATTTGAAAAGAGGAGTATCAATGTTTGGAATTTTTAAATCAAAACGAATACCGTTGGACAAAATTGAAACGGTCATTGGTGAAAATACCAGTTTTAGCGGCGAATTAAAATGCGATGGCAATATTCGCATTGATGGCATGTGTGAAAGCGGCACGATAGAAGTGGTGGGGAATGTGCTGGTTTCATCGCAGGGGCGGGTTGCCGCCAAAATTATCGCGGAAAATGTGTCGGTTGCCGGAGAAGTCAGCGGGGAAATTCACGCCTATGGACGGTTGGAAATCATTGGCGAGGGACGGGTGAACGGCGATGTGCGCGTCGCCAATTTCTACAAAGATGAAGCTGCTGTGCTGGAAGGCAATCTTTCGATGGGAGAAGCGACGGAGAGTGCTTCGCTTCGCTCGCAATGATATTTTACAAATCCCCCCCCCATTTCCGGTTGAACCTAAAATTTGACAAAGTTTGATGGTATTTTCCCGAAATGTAGATTTTACCCCCTCCCTCTGACCCTCCTCCCCTGACCCCCTGGTGAAGAAACCGCTTCGCGTCCCCCCCTTCCTGCCGGGAAGGGGGGGACGGGGAAACCCCAAAATTCGAGACTTCCACCAACAATGCCATAATTTTGATTTTATCAAATCCTCGACTGCGTTAGGTGAGTTTTTAATCCCCCAAAAATGAGTGAATAATGTCACAACTAGATGGTGACATTATTCACTGGTGATAATATTCACAGGGGGGTATAATTCGGATGGTAATATATTCGGATATACATATATAGTGTGTGCAGAAGTGCTACCTATGAAACGACCCGATTCGCAAGAATTACGAGAAATACACGCCACAATATGTCATGCATTGGCAGACCCCACCCGAATTGCATTGCTTTATGCGCTAAATTCAGGCTCACAAAACGTAAATCAATTGACGGAAAGCATCGGTGCACCGCAAGCAACCATTTCACGCCATCTTAAAATTCTGCGAGAGCAATCGCTGGTTTCTGCCGAACGAGAGGGGAAATACGTTTTTTATTCATTGGCAGATAAAGAGGTTTTGGATGCGCTGGACATTATGTTTGCCATCACAATACCTTCGCCAAAAATTGGCGAAAAATAGAGCGGTTGAGTACGATACGTTTTTTACCGACTAAACACACAACGTTCGTTCATTTTTTTGAGTAAACATTAGATTGAAGTTGCTATATCG
>CAYZQQ010000247.1:0-5536 GCA_964480075.1 uncultured Anaerolineaceae bacterium | reverse complement strand
GGGTCAGCGCCATTTCTGCAACAACCGGCGAACATTTTGTGGCTATCACCGACCCCGGCTCAAAATTGCAAACGCTGGCAGAAGAAAAAGAGTTTCGGCGTGTCTTTTCGGCAAATCCGGAAGTTGGCGGCAGATACTCTGCGCTGACATTTTTTGGATTGGTACCGGCGGCGCTCATCGGGGTGGATGTGGACAAACTTCTAAAACGCGCGTTGGTGATGGTGTCGGCGTGTGATGAATCTGTTTCTGCCTTGAAAAACCCCGCGCTGATTCTGGGCGCGGCGCTGGGAGAATTGGCGCTGGCGGCGCGAGATAAACTCACGTTTTTGGCATCGCCGGCAATTGCGCCGTTCTCGGCATGGGTAGAACAGTTAATTGCCGAAAGCACCGGCAAACGCAAAACGGGTATTTTGCCCGTCGCCAACGAACCGCTGGCAAGCGTGCAGCATTACGGTAACGATCGGGTGTTCGCCTATTTACGGCTGGCAGATGATGACAATGATTTGCTGGATAAAGAGGTTGAAACGCTCAAACTCGCCGGATACCCGGTCATCGAAATTTCTCTGCACGACCGATACGACATCGCACAGGAATATTTCCGCTGGGAAATGGCAACGGCTGCCGCGGGAGCCGTGCTGTCTATCAATCCTTTCAACCAGCCCAATGTGGAAGCCGCAAAAGTTATCGCGCGCGACTTGATGGCAGTATATCAGGAAACGGGACAGATTCCGGTGGATACCCCGGCGTTCTCAGCGGCGGGGGTGGAAATATTCGGCGAAACGGGCGGCGCGCAATCGGTGGCGGAAGCACTGGCGAATTTTGAAACGCTGGTGGCAGCAAATAGCTATATTGCCCTGATGGCATATGTGCCGCCCACCACCGCGATGGATAATGCGCTGAGGGCGCTACAGCGCCATGTGCGCGACAAATTGGGTGTCGCGGTAACTGTAGGATACGGTCCGCGCTTTTTGCACTCAACGGGACAATTGCACAAAGGGGGTAACAACAAAGGACGCTTTTTGCAGATAACCCACCAACCGGTAGCCGATGTCGCTATTCCCGGCGAAGCATATACGTTTGGCACGTTAATTGCGGCGCAGGCGCAGGGCGATTATCAGGCGCTGGCAGAACGGGAACGGCATATTTTGCGGGTTCATTTTACCGGTGATGTGCTGGAAGGCGTCTTAAACTTGGCAACAGAGGTATAGCCAACCCTTTTGAGAGAGACTTTACCCGTTTTTCAGGGAAATCCTGATTGAAACAGCGTGTCCGTTCGGGTATACTGATAGACAATCTTATGGATATTGGCTCGCTGGACAACCAGCAATTGTTGCGCTTGATTATTTTTGCCGGGGCGGGAAGTTTGGTATTTGCCGTCATTTTTGTGTTCGCCCTGATTGTAACGGTGCGCAACTGGCGAAAACGGCATGCCTCCGCATCCGTTTTGCCCGCCGAGCAAACGTTTGACGAAGGGAACAGCCCGATGCCATTATTAAAAGCGTACGGTAAAAAAGAAGCAGACCCAAAGCCTCCAAAACTTTCCGCCTCACACCCCGTCCCGTCAATTGAAAAGTCAGCAGATACGGTGGAACTGTTGCGCGTGCTGATGGTGCGCGAAACCCGGAAAATTGTGGTGGAGGTTGACGGCACCCGCTATTTCACCCTGCAAGCAGTACCCGACCGCACCATTGGGCAACGAATATTACAGAGCGCCGCCGCGCTGTTAAATTTTACGCGGGGCATCATTGACACGGCAGAGGGGACAAAATCTATCCCGATTCCTGCGGTGGCGGTAAGCCATTTGCCGCTCGCCACAGCAACGCCAAACGTACCGCCACCGCAGGAGCAGACGCTACCGTTGGGTGTGCAACCACGGCATATCAGTCAGCCGTCTGCTGTGGCGGAAAAACCAAAATTAGGGTGGGGGTTGAGACGCAAAAAACCGGCTAAAGATTCACCGGAACCACCGGCATTCACTGCATTTAATTTGGCAGAGCAGATTGATGAAATTTTGCAGGCAAAGCTGGCGGCGCAGAATATTCGCACGGAAATGAAAATTCATTCTGCACCCGGAGGCGGTATTCGTATTCAAGTGGATGATAGATTTTTTAACGCGGTGGATGATCTGGATGACCCAACGGCGCGGTCGCTGATACAATCTGCCATCAAAGAGTGGGAGCGGCGGTAATAGAGCTTTACGGGGACGGGATGCCGTCCCCGTTGTTATTTGGGACGGACATAACATGCTCCCACACGCGTTCGCTGATGGAGAGCAGCGCTTCGCCAATGGGGGTATCGGCTTTTTTGTCGACGATAGCATCGCCACGATTGGTGATGGCTGGCATACTGCTATCATTGGGGACCGTATAAAGATGTTCAACTTTGAGCAGCGATTTTATTTGCTCGGTTGGAATGCTGCCCGGCATATCGGCGCGATTGACCAGCACTCCCACGTGTTCCATCGGAATGTTTAAATCGATGAGCAAATCTAAAAGTAGTTTACTGCTTTTTACAGAGGGAAGTTCCGGAGTGGTGTTGATGAGCAAATAATCGGCGGTGTCTACCAACGCCAATGTCTGGTCGTTAAGTAAGGTGCTGGTATCAATGACCAGCAGTTTTGATTTTGTTTTTAGTTGCTGAACAATAGCTGTCAACATCGTTGGAGAAATGAGTTCTGCCATTTCCGGGTGGGTTGGCGGCAGCAACAGGGTTAATCCGCTGCGATGGGTGATGAGCACTTGCGAAACGATATCGACATCTATTTCCTCTATGTTGGTCAAATCGCCCATACCACGCTCGGTGTGGGTGTTCAGATGAACCGGCACGTCGCCAAATTGTAAATCGCCATCCATCAATGCGATATTGCCGTGTGCTTTTTGCCATACCAGCGCCAAATTCACCGCCATGCTCGACGTGCCGGTGCCCCCTTTGGGGCTGTATATCAACACTACCGGCGCATCGAGAGCCGGGGCAGACCCGCCATCCGGAGTTGACGTCGGCGAACTGGCGCGCCGTTGTTTGGCGGTTTCGTTAGCGGCGATGCTCTGGTAAATGGGGATACCAATTTTATATACTCGTCGGATGCACCCGACCAGTTCATCGGCGGTGAATGGTTTGGGTTGAAAATCGCGTGCGCCCGCCGCCATCGCCTGCCTCATATATTCGGGGTCGGATTGGACGGACATAATGATGATTTGGCTGAATGGGGCTTTGTCGCGCATCTCTTGAGTGGCGGTAATCCCATCCATATCGGGCATGTTGATGTCCATCAACACGATGTGCGGCTTTAATTTTGCCGCCATCTCTACTCCCTGCCGCCCGTCATAAGCCTGCCCGACAACTTTCATGTCGTTTTCAAAATAGATTAAACGAGTGACATTTTCGGTGGTGCCCACATTATCATCTACCACCAAAATACAAATTTTCTGCTGTTCGCCCGTTTCAGTGAGGGGAAGTGGCGTTTCGACGCGCATAGGTTGCAGCGGTGGCGCTGTGGCTTGTCGCGCTGCGGGCGGGTCGTTAATGAATTTTGGCGGTTTGTGAGTGATGGTAGATGGCGGTGTGGGCTGTTTTTTTTTGGGGCGAATCAGCAATAAAATGAGTCCCATTACCAGCACAGCCAAAATAACCGCCACAACAGTAATAATTATTAACGTGGCAGATGTCATAATTACCCCTGCATTTATCGTACAATATTTGGAACCGGAAGTTCACTTGCTCCGGCAGATGCGTAACACTGATATACCGTGGCAGAATAACAGCACGTTTTGCGCGGGTAAGATTCTTCAATCGCAGCCGCCAAGTCTGCCGCCACACCGTTGGGTGCCAGTGCGACACAACAGCCGCCAAATCCGCCGCCGGTCATCCGGGCGCCATAGATGCCTTGCACAGATTGCATAATTTCCACCAGCGTGTCAATTTCGGGGGTGCTAATTTCAAAATCATCGCGCATCGACCGGTGTGACTCATTCATATAATATCCAAATGCAGCCAAATCAGCGTGTTTCAGTGCAGTGGCAGCGGCAATGGTGCGTTCATTTTCGGTGATGACGTGACGGGCGCGACGGCGCAATACCGGCGAAAGTTCGTGTTCACGGGCGTTGAATGTTTGGGTATCTACATCGCGCAGGGTGGGTACGCCAAAAAAATCGGCGGCGGCGTTGCATTGTTCTCGGCGGGTATTGTATTCCGAATCGACCAAACCTCGTTTTACGCCGCTATCCACAATAATGATGGCGGTATCGGCGGGAATGGGAACGGGGGTGTAGCTCAAATTTCGGCAGTCAATCAACAGGGCGTGGTCTTTTTGTCCCAACGCCGAAATGAATTGATCCATAATGCCGGATTGAACACCCACAAAATTATTTTCCACATCCTGCCCCGCGCGCGCCAGTGCCGCACCGTTTACTGCGATGCCGTTTGTTTGCAAAAAAGCGTGTCCCAACGCCATCTCCAGCGATGCGGATGAACTGAGTCCGGCGCCGGTGGGCACATCTCCGGCAATTGCCAATGACATACCGCGCAGATTGTGTTTCTGTGCCAATAATATTTTTGCCATACCGCGCACGTAATTTGACCATGAATGTCCCGCAGAGGGCAAGATGGGCTGGGCAATATCAAATGTGTCGGTGTCATCCATATCAACCGCATACACCTCAATAATCGTGTCATCACGGGGTGACACAGCTACGACGGTATGATAGTTTATCGCCGCCGGCAAAACAAAGCCTTCATTGTAATCGGTATGCTCGCCGATGAGATTTACGCGCCCGGGTGCGCCAAACACCCGCCGCGAGTGTACGGGGTGAAACGTATTGTTTAGCGCTGCCATAGTTTTTGCGGCTAATTCCATTGAGAAATCTCCTGCGTCCGGTTAATCGATATTATTGTATCAGAAAATCATACACTTTCATAGCGGCGCACGGGAATTTGTTTAAAAGTGAAACGCCCCGCTAACGGGGCGTTAGAGAGTGGAGATGCCGGGAGTCGAACCCGGGTCCAAACATGCTGGTTACCAACGTCTACGAGCGTAGTTGACACGCAGTGTCTTAATTGGGCGTCATCGGTCAACAGAGTCAACTCAATCCAGCCGATAGAGTCTTAATCAGCGCGTATCGGCGTAACACTGATGCACCTCGAATTAAGCGTCGGATGGCGCCCTCTCTCGAGGGAAGAAGACACAACCCGCAACCCCAAAAGGGTTGTTAGTGGCTCAAGCTATGCTATGCCGCGAGGGGCAAGGCACTGAAAGAGCGACCGTTGAAAGCAGGTACTTTCTCGGCATTTGTTGTTTGAGACAGTTTTACGAGTTACCTCGGCTCGGCTCGCGGTTTGCAACCTTCCACATACCTGTCGAAACCGTTTCATCCCCTGTAACTCTATTATACCAAAAACGCGGGAAACAAACAATTAGAAATACGCTAATTTTTTGTCAGTTCATTAAATTTGGTGCGCGCGTTTTTTATGTCGTCTACTGTGAGCTCTGTTAGTGGAGTGGTGGTTATTTGCTGGTTGCTCTATATTGGTTGGTATGTGT
>CAYZQQ010000246.1:0-5576 GCA_964480075.1 uncultured Anaerolineaceae bacterium | reverse complement strand
CCCCCGATGACGACAACGTCATCCCCATTTTGGATGCGGGCTGGTTCCCCGATGACATCACCGAGCGCTTTAAAAAATTCCTGCGCGTCACCTTCGGCGATGAACGGTATGAAGAAAATCTGGCATTCATCGAAAGTGCGCTCGGCAAATCGGTGCGCGGGTATTTTCTGAAAGATTTTTACAAAGACCACGTCAAACGCTACAAAAAACGTCCCATTTACTGGCTTTTTGCCAGCCCCAAAGGGAGTTTCAACGCGCTGATTTATATGCACCGCTACCGCCCGGACACCGTCTCGGTGGTGCTGAACGGCTATCTGCGGCAATACCGCAACAAACTGGTGGCATACCGCGACCGGCAAGAGCGGGTCAGTATCAGCGGCAACGCGCGAGAGAAAACGCGCGCGCTCAAAGAAATCGCGCGGGTGGATAAAATCCTCTCGGAACTGCGGGATTATGAGGATGACGTGCTCTATCCGCTCGCCACGCGGCAAATCGCCATCGATTTGGATGACGGGGTGAAGGTCAACTATGCCAAATTCGGCAAAGCGTTGAAGAAAATTTGATGGGAGCGCGCAGCGACGGCGTATCGAAGGGGGATAGAATAACTATTTTACCAGAGTTTCCAATGCAGAAATAAGGGGAGGCAAATCGTGGTGGATAATCTGCCACAAAATATCCAAATCCACCGCATCGTACCCATGGATGAGCCGGTTGCGTAAACTAATAATTTGTGACCATGGGATATTTGGATTCCGGGTCTGAACATCGGAGGGAGCGCGGTTTGCCGCTTCACCGATAATTTCAAGCAAGCGGGTCAACGCCAGTTCAAGTATCCGGTCGGCGTCAAGGTCGGCGTGTGTTTTGCCGGCACACAGCGTTTGCGCTTCGCGGGCATAGGTCAGCATTTGTCGGAGGATAACTTGCGGGTCATGATGCGTCATACAAAACCTCAGCCTGCGCCAACACATCATTGCGGAACGTGGGGCTGATGAACTGCGGCGTGTTCAAATCAACCGGACGGTTCAACAATCGGGAAAGTTCGTCCTGTATGGTAAAAAAAGCCAGTCCGGGAGTATGATTGGGGGCAAATTCAACCAGAATATCCAAATCACTGGCGGATGAAAAATCATCACGCAATGCCGACCCGAACAATGCCAGTTTCTGAATATGATGCAGTCGACAAAAGTTTATTAATTCTTTGCGATGAAATTCTTTTAATGATACTTTAGACATCATACCACCTCAAGACAATTATACCATAAACATACAATATCGTGTATAATTTTGTCCATCAAGGAAAATCCAATGAAAATCCAACAATCGCTGGAACGAAAATTTCAAAAACACCGCATTGTGTTTTGGTATGATAGAAAACGCGAAATGCGAGAAGATTTTGATGCCGTCTCTCTGCCGGGTATTGAGAAAATCGAACTGAACAACAATGAATTCGGCGTGAAATACCGCATTTTGCGGGCAGAACCCAAGCAGAAATTTCTGCTGTACCGCGAGGGTCCCCCGCCGCCCGATTTGGAAAATTGGCTGTTGGATGTGCAACTGGCGCACGATGAATTTCGGGCGGATAAAGTCGGGTTGTGGCTGGCAGAGTTGGATTTGCCCCAGCAAGAATTCTGGCATGTGGTTGCCGACCATCAGGCGTTTTTCGCGGCGGAATCGCGCCGTTCTGCCCTGAAATCCATTTTAAAATCCGATGATACCGTGAACGACATTTTGCTGAAAATGCTGGCCGTCTGTGCTCGCACCGCGGTGGATGTCCGGCTGGGCGCCATACTCGAAGCGCTGCTGGATGAATTTGCCGAGGGGCAGGATGAGAAAATCAAACTGGTGAAACGCTCGGCGCTGGATGAATTTTTATGGAAGCAGTTGGGGCAGCAATTCGGCTATTTTTCCGATAAACCGACCTTGCGCGATTTTGTGCTATCGTTATTCCAAACCGGGTACGCGCTGGCATTCGGCGAAGCGGCGGAATTGTCGCAGGAAGAAGCGCTGGTATTCCTCAACCGCTGGAAGGACAGCCAGCGATACAGTGCCACATTTGAAACACTGTCGGCGGAGAGTGCGGAAGCCTTGCAAATTGAAGAGGATTTGATGGCGCGTGCCGAAATGCCACCGGCAACGCTTGATTATTTTGAATGGGTTGACAGGCGCATTTTATCGGATTTGACGGTTCAGGTCACGCAACACACCATTTCTGCGGAAGATTGCCGGCAACTGGTGCGGCAGCGGCGCAGCACGCATTGGTATGAAAAGTATGCCGACGCTTACGAAGCCATTGCGCACGCCGCCCGGTTCATTGATTTGCTGAACCGCGCCACCTTCACTATCCCCGAACCGGCGGCAGGGGTTCGCAATTATGCCGAGGTGTGGTATCAACTGGATATGCACTATCGCAAGTTCATTTTTCACACGCGCGAAACGAAAAAAATAGAGGGGCTGCAATCCCTCTATGAGCATATCGAAAATTTGTATGCCAACAACTACCTGCTGCCCCTCAATGACACCTGGCAGCAAACGCTCAATCATATAACCGAATGGGGGGCGTTCGGCGTGGCGCGCCAACCGGCGTTTTTCCGGCAGTATGTTTCCCCGTTTCTCGACAATCAGAAAAAGGTGGCGGTCATCATTTCCGATGCGCTCCGGTTTGAAATTGGGGTTGAATTCGCCGACCGCTTGGAACAGGAATCGGGCTATACCGCGAAAGTTGACCCGATGGTCACACTGCTGCCTAGTTTCACCGCGTTGGGAATGGCGGCTCTGCTGCCGCATTCCCGGCTCACATTGCAAAAGAAAGATGTGCTGGCAGACGGGCACAGCACGCAGGGGACAATCAATCGGGGGAAGATTTTGGCGGGCGCGGTTTCATCCGGAGCGGCTGCCATCCGCGCCAAGGATTTGCTGGACATGAAACGGGACGACACCCGTGAGATGTTCCGCGGAAATTCGGTGGTGTATGTCTATCACAATCAAATCGACGCCACCGGCGATGATCGGAAAAAGGAGGAACGGGTTTTCGCGGCGGCAGAAGAGGCGCAAAAAGAATTGCTGGCGCTGGTCAAAAAGTTAATCGGAGCGAATTTTAGCAATTTACTGCTCACCGCCGACCACGGCTTCATCTATCAGGATCGCCCCATTGATGACAGCGACTTTTCAGACATTGAATATACCGGTGATGAAATCCTTCAATCGAATCGCCGCTTTGTGCTGGGGCGCGGTTTGCGTCCCCAACCGGAAATGATGCACTTCACCGCCGCGCAAATCGGGCTGGATGGGGATGTGGAACTGTTGCTCCCCAAATCCATCAATCGCCTGCGGGTCAAGGGTGCCGGCAGCCGCTATGTGCATGGTGGGGCGGCGTTGCAGGAAATCATCGTGCCGGTGGTACATATCAACAAAAAACGGTCAGATGACGTGGGCTATGTGGAGGTTGAAATCCTGCGGGGGGCATCATCGGTCATATCCACCGGACAACTGGCGGTAACCCTCTATCAATCCGAACAGGTTTCCGCCAAAACGCAGGCTCGAACCCTGCGGTTGGGTCTTTATACACAAGATGGCACACTCATTTCTGACCGGCACGAGCAGATATTCGATTTTCCGTCCGAAAATCCGCGTGAACGGGAAGTGCAGATGAGATTTGTTTTGAGCCGTGAAGCCGATACGGCCAACGGGCAAGAAGTTTTGTTGAATCTGGAAGAGCGCATTCCGGAAACCACCAAATACCGGCTTTACAAATCGACACGGTACACCTTGCGCCGCAAATTTACCACAGATTTTGACCTGTAATCGGGTATCGGGGGAGCAATGAACGCACTGGACCAGAAAATCAACGACATTTTTGCCGGATTGGTAGTTCGCAAAGATTTGGTAAAAACGGTTAAGGGCAATGCCATTGTGCCTTCGTATGTGCTGGAATATCTGTTGGGGCAATACTGCGCCACCTCAGATGAAGCCAGTATTCAATCGGGCATAGAAAGTGTGAAAGAGATTTTGCGCCGGCACTATGTCCACCGCAGCGAAGCAAACTTGATAAAATCGACTATCCGCGAAAAGGGGCGGCATAAAGTCATTGATAAAGTGCGCGTGGTATTAAACGAAAAAGTCGATGCTTATGAAGCCTCATTCGCAAATCTGGGAATCAGTCAGGTATTAATCGATGCCGATACCGTCAAAAAACACCCCAAATTGCTGGTTAGCGGTGTGTGGTGTATTGCAGATATTGAGTACCAGTATTCCGATGACAAGCGGATCGTGCCCTGGATATTGGCGTCATTAAAGCCCATTCAACTGTCACACTTTGATTTTGAAAATTATGTGGCGGCTCGCCGGCAGTTCACACTGGACGAGTGGATTGATTTGCTCATCCAAAGTATCGGATTCAATCCGGAAATGATGGGAACCCGCAACAAATTACTGCAATTGATGCGGCTGGTGCCATACTGTGAGCGCAACTACAATTTAATTGAACTGGGTCCAAAAGGGACGGGTAAATCACATATCTATTCCGAATTTTCACCCCATGGCATTCTCATCTCTGGGGGAGAAGTTACCGTGCCAAAATTGTTTGTCAATAACTCAACCGGCAAGCTCGGGCTGGTTGGGTATTGGGATGCCGTGGCATTCGATGAATTTGCCGGAAAAAAGAAACGGACCAATAAAGCCCTGGTGGACATTTTGAAAAACTACATGGCAAATAAATCATTTTCGCGGGGCGTGGAAACCATTGGTGCGGAAGCTTCGATGGTGTTTGTGGGCAACACCAGTCACAATCTGCCATATATGCTCAAACACGCCGATTTGTTTGATGATTTGCCGGAACAATATTATGATTCAGCGTTCCTTGACCGGCTTCACTTTTACATTCCGGGTTGGGAAGTAGAAATTATTCGCGGTGAGATGTTCTCGAACGGGTATGGATTTGTGGTGGACTATTTGGCTGAGATATTGCGACATTTGCGGAATTATGATTATTCACAGCATTATGCCGCTGATTTTGACCTGTTGCATGATATTTCAACCCGTGACAGGGATGGCATTAACAAAACGTTCTCCGGTTTAATGAAAATTCTATTCCCGCACGGTGAAGCTGCCCCGGATGAACTTGAGATGATATTGCGTTTTGCCATTGAAGGGCGCAAACGGGTCAAAGACCAACTATTCCGCATTGATTCTACCTACGCCAAAGTAGATTTTGGTTATGAACGTCACAGTGACGGGAAGACCGTCCGCATAAAAACACTGGAAGAAAAAACATACCCGCAACATTACTACACCCGAGCCGGAGAAACAGTTCCGGATAAACCGGATGAAGCTTCCTCTTCCACTTCTGATGAACCGGTGTCGGCAAAGCCTACGGAAGATGTGCCGGAGGAAGGACACCGCACGATTGACGAGAATCAACGCGGTGTTAATTTCGATGAGTTATTCGGCCCCTATTTGAAGGGGACAACAAAAATCACCATCACCGAACCGTACATCCGGTTGTTTTTCCAGGCGCGAAACTTGATGGAACTGCTGGAAACGATTATCCGCTATAAACAGGAAGACGAAGAAATATCGGT
>CAYZQQ010000245.1:0-5584 GCA_964480075.1 uncultured Anaerolineaceae bacterium | reverse complement strand
GCCTACAATCTACCGTCCGTGTAAATATGCGTCTATGACCGTGCCGAGTATAGATATGACAGTGTATAATCGAATTGTGGATCACGTATATATGGAATGTAAAAACTTGCTAAAACTGCTGCGGCAACTACTCCGGCAATAACTACCCACCACATTGTAGAAAATACAGTCCCCCGTGTTCTTAAAAATATCAATCCTAATAAGTATAAGACTATGGGGATATACAGCAACATATCAAAGTGCGCTAACAGACCAACCGATACCATGAACAGGCCAGGTATAAGCCAGTCCGGTTGTGATTCAGAATATGCAAACCATAAAGTCCAAATAATAAGCGGTGCCAGCAATAAGATAACTGCTTGATATTGGACCATACGCCCGAAACCAACGGAGTAACCACTGGTAACCATCAACAAAGCTGCTATAATGCCTACTGCTCGATTTCGTAGCCGTTCTCCCAACACGTACACGCCTAACACACCAAATGCGCTTGCAAACAAAAATGGGAATCGTGTAATAGGTTCAGTTGCAGAATTAGTTGTCAGCCAAGTCATTACCGGAATTAATGTCTGTACCGGGCCTTTTCTGTGCAAATAAATCGCATAGTCCTCTCCCGCCAATATGCGTGCGGCAAAGCTAGTAACCTCAACTTCATCTTCATGAAACTCCGAATAGCCCATCATTGGAATACGAATGAGAAAAGCTACACCAAGTATGGCAAGTGCCCAATATAATTGAGGTCGGCTAATTTTCAGATGTGGAAGTTGATGGCGGCGCAAGAAAGCAATTAAGAATAGTATGGCAACAACAATGTTCTGCACCCCCAACAGCCATTCGAGGCTCACTGTTCCGGGCAAAGCTAATAGTAAAAGCATCATTACAATGCTCAAGCTGAAGCTCAAGCCAACAGATAGTGCCAGGCGTTCAACCAGTCCAACCGGAAGAGGAAAAAACGCCTCAAGCAAAACCCAACCCGATAATCCCCAAAAAAGAATCGTCGTGCCAACAAGATGGATTGCAGGCGTTAATGGGATTAGAATAGCCAGATTAGCCAGTACCAGTAAAATGGCAGGAATTGTCCCTCGTTTGGCATTAACAAAAATATTGACCATAATTCCCCTCGTCTAATTCTACGGATCAGGCATCTAAACAGTAAAAATCATCGTAACTATGAGCGACAAGTTGGGTGGAGGTTAACTATAAACTACCCCGCCGCAAGCAGCGGGGTATTAAAAGAGCTTGAGTTGTCGGTTTTCATGTAGTTTTTCATAGGTTCGACCTTGCTTCTTAACATAATTCGCAATGGTGTTTTCATCACCATGTTTGCCTACCGTAGTGGCAAAATAACCATCTGTCCAAAACTCCCCACCCCACAGCTGCTTTTTCACCTGGGGACACCGCCGAAACACTTCCCGCGCGGTCAAACTCTTGACCATCGTTACAATCTTTGTAACCGAGTACGTTGGTACTGATTGGACTAAAAAGTGAACATGTTCTACGTCCGTTCCAATTTCGAGAAATCTGATTTGATACCTCTTCTCGATTTCCAAACACACATCTTTCAGGACGCTATCCACTTGTTCATCAATCACTGCACGACGGTACTTGGCTGGAAGTACAAGATGATAAATTAGAACCGTTACATTATAGCTTTTGTGAATATATTCGCTCATCCATTTATATTACGCCGCAAGCGGCGGGGAATGCAACCCTCAGAGATTCAATAGTTGTCGCAACCATAAATCGCCACGACAATTTTACCGTGTTATCCACCTAGCTGTCACCGCACCGAAAACCGAATTTCGGTATGGTCGCCGCCACTTGTCAGTGATAATCGCTCGCCGTCAGCAGGGTTGTACAGCCCCACAATCAGCGAGTATTCGCCCGGCAGCAGCAAATTTTTCAACGCGATATGCACTGTTTCCGTCACAAATTCGCCATTTTGCCACAGGTTGGTGGGATATGTGCCCCTCTGCGGCGCGGAGTCATTCTGCGCGCGCACCGCACCATCTGCGCCGAGCGCCTGCGCGAACCGCGTCCAATCGCTCAACCCATCGCTGGTTGCCCGCCACACCAGCCGCACCGAAATCTCATTCGCCGCGATTTGCGGGGTATCGTACCCCATCAGCCGCACCTGCCCGCCAAAATCTGCATCCAGCCGATGCGCCATCTGCGGGGCGGAAAATTGTCGCGGCGGCGGAAAACCTTCCTGCATCCCCGCCACCTGTTTGAAGCGCGCCAATTCCACCAGCGTGCGGTCGGCGGCAAAATGGGCGGCGAAGGGCGCACGCTGCACCTGCGGCAGCCATCTCCCGCCGACAGCCCACGGGTCTGCGGCAGTGGTAACCCCAACCGCCAACCGGTACGATTGCCACAGCCGCGATTCCCACGGCACACTGTTGAATGTCACCGCAATCGTGTCGCCCGTCTGCCATTTTTCAGCCGGATACCAAATCAGCGTCGGCGACCGGTCGGCAGCGAGCGTTGCTCCCTGCGGCGCGCCGGTTTCATCCAGCAGGAAAAGCACCGGCTGCACATCGGCGGGCAGGGGTTTCAGTGCGCGCCAAAACGTTGTCACCCGCACATTTTCCGCCCGATTGAAATACAGGTCGAACCCGGTCAACGCCAGCGAATCGCCGAACTGCACCGCCAGCGGAACTTGCGGCGCGCCGGTCGGGCGGGTGAACGACAGAAAATCGCCGCCGAATGACGAATGGCGAATGACAAATGACGAATCCGGCGGTTTCAACAGCAGATAGCCATCGGTTGCCCACACCGTTTCATACCGCGGCAAAAGGTTGTCCCGGATGAATTGCTGGCTGCCGGACTCATTCGGCAGCGATGCCACATCCAGCCACAGCCAATCGGCGGGGGTGATGGCGGAAAATTCCTGATGCAGCACCGGGCGACTGCTGACGTGCGGATTGAGGTTCAGCGGGGCGAACAGCGGAATTTCGGCGGGGATAGCGGCAACCATGTCTGCGCCGAGCCGCTGGTGCGCGGTGACGGGTCGCCAGCGGAAGGGTCGCGCCAGCGGGGTGAATCCGTGAAAATAATGGTAGCCGCCGGTGGCAGCAATGAAAAATGTAAAAAGCAAAATATAAAATTTTTGAATTTTGAATTTTGAATTTTGAATTGTTTCGAGCGCCGCGAGAAACACAAACGGCGCCATCGGGGCGGCATAATGAAATTCCTCCGGTCGCCACTGGAAACCGTGCGCACTGAGCAGATTGATTGCCAATTCCGGCAACAGGGGTAACAGCAGCACCGGCGAAAGGAGCGCCAGCCCGCCCGTCGGGGCGAACAATTGCCAGAAATAGCGCGGCAGGTTGACCGCGCGGAAATGTTCCCACAGCAGATGCGGTTGGGTCAGCGCGGAAGCCAGCCATGCATACCGCCCGCTCTGAATGTTTCCCCCCGCGGCGAACAGCGGCTGCACCAGCATAATTGCCGCCAGCGACCATACCATCCCGCCGAAAAAAAGCGCGACGGCGGGTTTCCAGCGGCGGGTTTTCAGCGCAACCGCCAGCCCCAGCATCGCCACTACCAGCCCGATGTCTTCTTTGCACATCAACGCCAAAATAGTGAACAGCGAAACGTGAAAAATGAAAGATTTTTGCCGGCGCGATGTGGGCAGGGGAATTTGCCCCAGCGAAATTTCCAGAAAATAGATGGCAAACAGCAAAAATGTGGGGGCGAGTGTGACGGCGTGAAAATCGAACATTTCGGCGGCTTCCAGCGCGGGATAGAGCAGATATGCCGTCGCCACTGCCAGCGCGCCCCAGTCGCCAATTTTTGGGCGGGCGATGAGAAAGAGCGGCAGCGCTCCCAGCGAAACAATTGCCGTCTGCACCACCAGCAACAGTTGGGGACCTCCCCATCCCAGCCAATAAAACGGCACCAGTAGCAGCAGAATCGGTTCAACATGCAGCGCCAATCGATTGTCCAATGGCGCCATATTGGTGAATGCCAGCAATCGCCCGTGCGCCGAATTCCACACGGCTTGATTGACATTCCCCAAATCGAAGCCGTTGGTTTCAAACGCGGCATGCCGGTTCAGCGCCAGCGCGGAAAAGGTGACGGCGAAAACGATGATAATCAGCCACAGGACAATCAGAGATTGGTTATTGGAGATTGAATGTTGACCAACCAAATTTTTCATTTTTCACTCTTCATTTTTCACTGTTACGCTCCCCAAATCGACCATATTCTGCATGGTCGCATCATCGGGAACCCACAGCCGCTCGCCCGTCTCCAGCCGATACATGCCCACCCGCAGCCGATACTCGCCCGGCGGCAGCGACAGCGCGCTCGTCTCGCGGACGGTTTCGCCGGGACGCCACAAGCTGGTGGGGAACACGCTCCCCAGCGGGCGATGGTCAACCTGAGTGACCGTCTCGCCCGCGGATGATTGCACGTTCACAAAAACGGTATAATCGAAAGCCAGCGATTGCTGTACCTGCCAATAGAGGGTCAGCCGATTGCCTTCCAGCGTGTAACCGAGCAAGTTTAGTTGCCCGCTGTCCCCTGCCGTGCCGACCAGCGCCGCATCGGCGGGCACGGCGGGGTCCGGGCGCAGCAACCGCGCATCCGGCAGCGATTTCAGCACGATGACGCCGTTATCTTCCCGCACAAATTCAGTCTGTGCCAGAATATTCTGCATAAAAAGGGGCTGATAATATTGAATGAGCAATCCCCAGCGCTCCAGCACCAGCCACACGGGACGGCTGGACAACACAGCCTGGAGCGAATTCACCGAATCAATGACCGGTGATCCGAGCCAGCGTTCCACCTGCCGTCCATCGGCGGCGGTAAGAATGCGATAATCGTAAATGCCGCCCGCCTGCACGGCATAATAGTCGTTTCTGCCCAGATAATAGTATGCCGCTGCGGGCGTTCCGGTCAGCAGAGCATCGCCATCGCGCCAGTGATTTTTCACATAATTGAAGGCTGCGCTGTAATCCTCGCCGGTGTCTGCCAGCAGATGACTGATTTCGCTACGCGAATAGCCGCCGATGCCGGCAACCAACACAACCGCCAGCGCCGCTTGCGCCCACACCGATGCGCCGAATCGTCTCGCCAGCCGTTCCCACAGCAACGATATTCCCGCCCCGCCGAGCAGTGTCAGCGCAGGGAGCAGCATAAACAGATATTTGTCGTCGCGGCGGTCGGGGGCAACGAACAACAGCATGATGGCGGTGGTGACCAGCAAAATTATCGCCAGGAAATTGATGGGCGGTCCGGCTGGCAATTTTCGCCCGGAAACCTGTGCCCACACCGCGAAAATGACCGTCACCAGCGCGAAAACGCTGAACAACGCCACCGGAGGTCGGGTAAAAAATGGCGATAGCGCCGCCCAACTGCCCGCCACATCCGGCGAAAAATGGGCATAAATTTGCACCACCTGCCACACCCCGCTGACCGGGTTGGTCTGCGCCAACGGCGCGACACCTTTCGGCTGCCCGGCGCGTTTCACTAAAAATGCCACAACCGCCACCCCACCAAAAGCCGCCATTTTTAACCACCAGCGAACATCTGTCCAAAACCGCCGATTTTTCCGCGCAATGTGCCACGTTTCCAGCAG
>CAYZQQ010000244.1:0-5631 GCA_964480075.1 uncultured Anaerolineaceae bacterium | reverse complement strand
ATTCCCGGCGCTGCCGGAAACGGAACAGGCCTTTCTGCGTCAACGGTTGCAGCAAGTTCACAATATTTTTCAGAATCACATCCGCCCTTTTGTGCCGGATGAAACCACCGCCGACCGACTGGCGTGGGTAATTTACAGCACGTTCATCGGCTACCAGCAAATTTTTGGCAATATGGATATGCAAAAAACCGTCGATTTTCCGCGTGAAGCATCCGGCGCGTTTCTGGCAAGTGTGCTGAAGCCGGATTTAGCATTGATTGATTAGAACGCAGATAACGCAGATTATTGGGATTTTCACAGATGAATTTCTTAAATATCAGCGAAAATCTGTGTTGTCCGTGTCATCTGCGTTCTAGTGGAATAATTTTGAAACTCAAAGGAAGCCGCCTGTGCTACCGGTTTTGATGCAAGCCCTAATATTCGCCGCCAGCGGACTGCTGTCCGTCGGTTCCATCACGCTGGTGATTCTGCTGCTCATTTCCGAACGCGGCTGGCGCAACGGGTTGGGTTACGCCCTTGGATACACGGGCGGATACACGGTCATCGGCATGGGGGCGGTGCTGCTGGGCTATCGCGCAAGCGGCGGCGGCCCGGCAAAACCAAGCCTTGTTTTTCCGATTGTGATGACTGCATTGGGCGCACTTTTGCTGTGGCTGGCGGCGCGAAACTGGCGCAAACCGCCATCGAACGACAACAAACCCCCGCGCTTTTTCGCCATTGTGGACACCATCACCCCGCCGAAAGCCTTCGGGTTTGGCGCGCTGGTGACGGTCATCAACTTCAAAAATCTGGCGCTGTATCTGTCCGCTATCTCGGTGCCCATCCTCAGCGACCTGCCCCTGCCGCAAAAATTGACCATCGCCGTGCTGGTGGCGCTGGTTTTCTGCCTGTCGGTGATTATCCCCGTGTTGGTGTATCTTTCGGCGCCCCGCCGCGCCGCCGAAACGCTGGGCGCGTTCAAAACTATGCTGGAACGGCACAGCCGCCCCATCGGGATTTGGCTGCCGCTCATCTTCGGTGCAATTTTATTCGCGAAAGGACTTTCAGAAATCTTATGACCACGACCCCGTTCATCCTCCCGTTTTCATCCATCCGCGCCGCCGACCTGCCGCTGGTGGGCGGCAAAGGCGCAAATCTCGGCGAAATGACCGCCGCCGGATTTCCCATTCCCCCCGGATTTTGCCTGACGACCGCCGCGTTTCAGCAATTTATGGACGCGTGCCCGGCGGCAGACAATCTATACAAAAAAATGGACGCGCTGGCCGCCGATGATGTGGAAGGCGTGCGCGTGCTGGGCGAGCAGGTGCGCCAAACCCTGCTTTCCGTGCCGATTCCGGACGTGGTGGCAACCGCCACCCGCGAGCAATGGCGCGCACTGAACCCCGACGCAGCCTATGCTGTCCGTTCCAGTGCCACCGCCGAAGATTTACCCGATGCCTCGTTTGCCGGACAGCAGGACACATACCTGAACATCATCGGCGAAGACGAATTGCTGAACGCGGTGCGCCGCTGTTGGGTGTCGCTGTTCACCGACCGCGCCATTTTGTACCGCGCCCAAAACAACTTTCCGCACCGTGAGGTTCAATTATCGGTGGTGGTTCAGCAAATGGTCATGTCCGAAAAATCGGGCATTCTGTTCACCGCCGACCCCGTGACAGGCCACCGGCACACCGTTTCGATTGACGCCAGTTTCGGGCTGGGCGAAGCACTGGTCAGCGGCATTGTCTCGCCAGATTTGTACAAAGTCGATAAACGCGGGCCGAAAATTGTTTCGCGCCAAATTGCCCAAAAGCAGGTCGCCATTTTTCCCGAAAAGGATGGCGGCACACGGCAGGAAACGCTCCCGCCGGAACGGCAATCGCAGACCGTGTTGTCGGATGATGAAATTTTGGCGCTGGCGAAACTCGGCGCGGCTGTCGAAGCGCATTACGGCAAGCCACAGGACATCGAATGGGGCATGGCGGACGGAGAACTTTATCTTTTGCAATCCCGACCCATCACGTCGCTGTATCCCATTGACGGGCTGAAATCGCCGGATGGCACACTGCACATTTATTTCAGCATGGGACACCAACAAGGGATGACCCGCGCTATGACACCGCTCAGTTTATCCAGTTTTCAGTTGCTGGCACCTCTCGGTCATGAAAAAAGCCGATTTGACAATTCGATTGTCCGGATCAGTGGCGGGCGGATGTTCACTGATATCACCCGGCCACTACACCATCCGCTTGCCCATCGATTGGTTTTTGGGCTTGTTAGTCAATTCGATTCACTCGCGCCACAAGCGGTGCAACTGGCGATAGCACGACCCGAATTCCGCGGCAAACACGGTATGCACCCCTCTTTCGGCGCGCTGAAGTTTTTCGGGAAAATCATCCGCAGGGTGTGGGGAACACTCCTTTGGCGCGATATGTCCGGGTTCGTCCACCGCTCCAACACACTGATGGATGATTTTGTGCAAGACATCGCAGCACAATTGAACAGCATTCAGCCGGGCAAAGCACAGGTCGAAGCGATATTGGACAATCTGGTTAAAGTTTTCCCTTTTATGATGAATTGGGTTCCCGAAGCCGGTGCGGGTATCGCCGCCACCCGCATTCTGCCCCGTGTGGCGAGCCGCTACCTTTTGCCGCAGGAATGCGAAGCCATCACGCTCGGCATTGCGGGCAATGTGGTCAACGAAATGAATATGGATATTGGCGATTTGGCAGACTTGGTGCGGCAATCGCCGGCGCTGGTCGCGCATTTTGAACAGTTGGGGGATGATGCCCATGACTGGCTGGCGCAAGCCGCAAAAATCGACGGGAGAGTGCCGTTTTTGACGGCATGGGAATCATTTTTAGCTCGTTATGGTGCGCGCGGGCCATCAGAAATCGACATTATGATGCCACACTGGTTCGAAGACCCCATGCCCGTTCTGCGGGTGATTGCCGAATATTTGGGGCGGGAAGCGGACCAGCACCACACCCGACACGACACCTTCGTCAAAGAGCGGGAGGCCGCCTATCGCAAATTGGTGGCCGCCGCCCACGGCCCGCGCAAATGGCTCATCAAACGGCTATACCACGCCATGATGGAAGTTGGCGGGATGCGCGAACACCACAAGTTTTTTGTCATCCGTGCCTTCGGCGAAATCAAAAAAACGCTGAAAGATGCCGCGCCGTTGCTGGTTCAAATGGGTAAGTTGGCGACCCCGGATGATGTGTGGTTTTTGCGCTGGGAAGATTTGATTGCCATTTGGGATGATGACACCACCGATTGGCGTGCCCTCACCGCTCAACGCCGCGCTGACACAGAACGCTATCAAAAATACATGCCGAGCATGATTATCACCAGCGATGGCGAATCGCCGGCGGTACAGCACCAGATTGACGATGCGCCCCCCGGCGCGATACTTGGCAATCCCGTTTCGGCGGGGGTGGTGGAAGGCGTGGCGCATGTCATCCATGACCCGCAGACGGAAACGCTCGCCCCCGGCGAAATTTTGGTGGCCACCTTCACCGACCCCGGCTGGACGCCGCTGTTCATCAACGCCGCCGGGCTGATTTTGGAGGTCGGCGGGGTGCTGACACATGGGGCGGTGGTCGCCCGCGAATACGGAATCCCCGCTGTGGTGGGTGTGCGGCAGGCCGTGCAAACTATTCACACCGGCCAGCGTGTCCGCGTCGATGGCAATCGCGGCGTGATTGAGATTATCGAAAATGGTGCTTGAGATGAACATTATTTCTGAATTGATGGGCGATGCAAAAAAGATTTTGCACTATCGAAAACAAATTACCAGTTGGCAGCACAAACACGAACCCAACGTGCCAAATGTTGCTGAACTGGCAACCGATTTCACCCTGCGCGACACCACCGGCGAACACCCCGTCACCCTCTCTGACTTTCGCGGCAAAAAGCCGGTCGCGCTGGTGTTTGGCAGTTACACGTGACCACCGTTCGCCAACGGGACCGTGCGTCTCGGCGAATTGTATGCACAATATCACGACCGGGTGCAATTTTTGGCAGTCTACATCCGTGAAGCCCACCCGGTGGATGGTTGGTGGATGGGCTTTCGACTCACCCGCAAAATGGCGCAAAAATATTCCAGCCGCGCCGCGATGGATGTATATGACCCCAAAACCATCGAAGAGCGCCGCGCCGTGACCGTGCAGTGTGAAGACGCCCTGCAATATGGCATTCGCACCTATGTGGACGAAATGGATGATCAGGTGGCGAAAGCATACGCCGCCATTCCCACACGGCTGTTTTTGGTCGGGTTGGATGGGCGCGTCGTCTATCGCGGGGGATTGGGGCCGTACGGCTTCAAACCGGATGCGTTGAAAATCGCGATGGATGACTATTTGACGAAAATCGTGGCGTAACCCCGGATTTTTGAACGGGTATGTCGTTATGACATGTCTGTTTTCTTTTTTAAAATTGACGAATCGCCAGACCGGGACAATAATCTCCCCATCAATTCACGACCGGAGACACCATGCCGACCTTTTTCAAACGCCCGTCAAAAACCGCAATTTCAGCTAGTATCACATTGGCAGTTCTGGCTACCGTTATTTTTCTGAAATTGGCGGATGATGTTTGGTTTCGGGAAGGGTTTTGGTGGGATGCCCCGGTGATGCTGGCCATCCACCGTTTCAGTTCGCCAACATTGGATGCGCTGGTGATGGCGCTCACCACCACCGGCGGGCGACTGCTGCCGGTGGTTTTCATCGGCGTGGGCGTTTTGCTGTGGCGAAACCGCCGCCTGCCGGCACTCATCTCGCTCGGCATATCGCTCGGTGGCGCGGTCATCATCAACAGCGTGCTGAAAGCCATTTTCGCCCGCCCGCGCCCGAATGTATTTCCACCCATCACCGTGGAAACCACCTTCAGTTTTCCCAGCGGACACACGATGGCCGCCGTGGCATTTTACGGGCTGCTGGCAGTTTTTCTGTGGGAATGGCAACATCGAGCTGCCGCGCTTTTCGTCGCAGGCTGGGTGGGGGTCATCGCGTTCACCCGCGTGTATCTGGGCGTGCATTACCCCAGCGACGTGCTCGGCGCGGCTTCCGTGGGGCTTTTCTGGCTAATTGTGGTGGTCTGGGCGCACCGGAGCCTGCTCATCCGTTGGTATTCTGCATTACAGATTTTTCGGGAATGATGGAGTATCCTTTTTCAATAGCATCATCGAACCAAAACACGTACACAGGAACAACTATTGAAATGACCGAAACCCAAATTGCACCCAAAACCCATCGCCGCCAATGGTTCAGTTGGATATTGATTCTGCTCGGCGCAGCGCTCATCATTTGGGGAGCATACACCCCCATCAAAAATCAATTAATCTTGATGCGCCACCAACCCCCGCCCGCCCCGCCGGTATCCGCTTCCGGCGGCGATTTTATCGTGCCGGAAGGAAGCGGAAACACGCTGGCGGACAACCCGCTGGTAGTGGTGGAACGTCCCACCCGCACGCCGACCCCAACCGCCACCCCTATCCCCACCGACACTCCCGTGCCGGCGCCGGAAGACCCCGCATTGCCCACCGCCCCCCCCCCCCCCACCGCCCCCCCCCCCCCCCCCCCCCCCCCCAACCCCCCCCCCCCCCCGCACCCCCCCCCCCCCCAACCTGATCCGAAGAGCCGCCGTGGG
>CAYZQQ010000243.1:0-5641 GCA_964480075.1 uncultured Anaerolineaceae bacterium | reverse complement strand
TGGGTCGTCACCAGCAATGTAACCGTGGATGCGCCGCCGGTGGACACATTTGCCACGGTACAGGTCACATCGGTGGAACCGGGCGTCCAACTGCACCCCGCCCCATTGACCACCGAAAGCGCAGCGGCATCGCTGAATGCAGCGGTGACGGTCGCGGTAACGGGCGTGGTCGGTCCGGCATTGGTGATGGAGAGCGTGAAGGTGAGTGCATCCCCGGCGGTGAGCGTGCCGGAGCCTTGTCGGGTCAGCCCCGTCGATAAGTCGGCGGTGGGTGCGGCCGTAGCGCTGGTGGTGAATACCCACGTGACCGGCAAGCCGGCGAGGGGGTTGCCCGCCACATCCGTCCCGGCGGTGATGGTGGCCGTATATGGCGTACTCGCGGAAAAATCGGCGTGGGTGAGCGTAATTTTTGTATCCCCCAAACTCCACACGGGCGACAGCGACACACTCGGCGACAGCGAGACGTTCACCGACGCGGTGTTCATCGCTTCACTGAAAGTGATTTCCAACGGGTCATTGCGCGGAATGTTCGATGAACTATCGGCGGGGATGACGCTATCCACGGTTGGCGGCGTGGTATCGCCGGTGACAACCGTGGGGGTGAACACAGAGACCGTCACCGCGCCCGTGGTGTTGCTCGGATTGGTGTTGACGTAATCGCCCGCGCCGGTGATGACGGCGGTGTTGGTCAGCGTGCCGGAAAAAGTGGCGATGGTGTCCACATAAACGTGCAGAAGCGTAGCGGTGGTGGTCGTCACAGCCCGATGGTGCAGGTGAGCGTCCCGCCCACCGCCGATTGACAACTGCCGCCATCGCTGGTGACTGCCGCCACACCGGAAACAGGGGTGAGCGTATCCACCACCTGCGCCGTTGCAGACACCGAACCGCTATTGGTGAGGGTCAGGGTATAGGTGATGCGCCCGCCGGCGGTGATGGAAGCGGTCGAAGCAATTTTGCTGATGGAGAGCGTCGTGGAAATCGGATTCACCGTCAAAGCGGCGACTGTGGTCGTCACCACCCCGGCATCATTGCTCGCCACCAGCCGATAATCGCCCGTATTGCCGAGGCGTGCCGCCAGAATAGAGAGTGTGGTTTCCGTTTCCCCCGCAATATCAATACCGTCTTTCTGCCATTGATAGCTGGCGTCCGGAACGGCGGTGATTTCGGCGGTGAAGGTGATCGCATTGCCCACATCGGTGTTTTGAGAAATGGGCTGGACAAGCACGGAGGGTGCAACCGGCGTGGGATTGACGGTTATCACGCTGACAGCGGTGTCGCTGGCGTCAAAATTCGTGCGGAAACACTTCGCCTTCACGGTGTGTGTTCCCACCGGCAATGTGAACGGCGAACTGTATTGCGTGTTGGTGACGGTTGCCGTCGAGATGGGTTCTTCGCCGTTGGTGGTGTAGTAAATACTCGCCACACTGGTACCGGTGGTCAGGGTGATGGTTGCCGTATCGGTGAAGGTGCCGCTACTCGGATTGATGACCGGGGTATCGCATTGCAGCACATAATCCGCGGAGAGCATCGGGCTGTCAAACCACCCCGCCTGCCCGGAAATTGCCTTGACGGTGGTCGCGCCGGAAATTGACACATTCGTACCCGACCCGGATGAACCGCCGGAGAAATCAACGGTGGGGGTAACCCCATCGGTGCTGATGAAAAGCCGGCGGATACGGAACGGCGCCAAATAATCCGGCGCGGCAACCACCAGCGTGAAGGTATTGGTATAGGTTCCGCCCGGCACCGAGAATGTCGGCGTTACCACCGTGCCCAGCGTGGGCGTCACCACCGTCAGCGTGGCAATAGTGGAAAGATCGCTTAACCCACTGCTGGATTTCCATGCTCTGGCTTTGATATAGTAGGTCGTATTTCCAACCACCGTAAAGGGACCTGAATAGACCTGCACAGAAGACGAAGAGTAGGGGTCAGTGCCATCGGTGGTGTATGTAATCAATGCGCCCTCTGTATCAGAGGTAATGGTCACGGTCAGCGGTCCGTTAAAAATGCCGCCAGATGGTGTTGTCACCGGCACTGCCGTCAAATTGGCTGAGTCATACACGGTATAATTCGCAGACGCTTCGCCACTGATTGCCGCGCCGGAGAAAAAGGCTTTCGCCCGCACGATATGTTGTCCAATTCCCAATGAGAACGGTGCGGTGTACAAGGTTGAATAGCTGTTGGGTTCCGCGCCATTGGTGGTATAGCGAATTTCAGCATTCGGCGTGCCGGTTGAAATGCTCACCAGTACGGAATCAAGCGCGGTGCCACTGCTTGGCGTGATGTTCGGCGCAGCAACTTGCGCCACTACGTTGAGTGTCGCCAACGCGCCGGGACTATCGGTGTATCCGGGAAACGTCGCAATCGCTTTGACCGTTGTGCTTTGGGTCAGCACAATCGAATTCACATATATCGGCGAGGCGGTAGCGGGCGTGGAGCCATCGAGCATATAGTGAATTCCCGCGCCCAACACCGTCGAGCCAAGATATACCATTACACTCCCCCCAAAATTGCCGCCGTTGGGATAAATGGTGGGTGCAGGCAACGTGGTGGGCGTGACTTCAATCGCGCCGGAATCGGCAACATCGCTTTTATAATATCCATCTTTATACGCCCGCGCTTTAATGTGATGCGAGCCGGGATTGAGTGTGATGGGCCCGGTGTACAATGTTCCGGGATAGAAAAACGATGGCGTACGCCCGTCGGTGCGGTATTTGATGGTTGCACCGGCTGTGGTGGTAAAAAGGGTCACTTGATGGGGCTGGCTGTAAAAACCGCCGCCCGGTGAAATATCCGGTGTAGCAACTTTGGGTGTTGAAGACACATATGTCACACTGGTAGCATTGCTGGCAAAAGAACGTCCGGCGGTTGAATCGTATTGAAAGGTTTTCGCTTTGACCGTTGCCCCATAATTCAAATAAATCGTATCACCAAATTCCGGAATGAAAATGTAGGAATCGGGTGTGGGGTCACTGCCGTCAAGCGTGTATCGAATATTGGTATTGGTGCGATTTTGTGACGGCGAACCGTACCCAATCTGCACCTGCATCGGCATATTGTATGTGCCGCCCGCCGGAGAAATGGTGGGCGCAACGGGTGGCGTCACACCCCAAATCGCATTGATGGCGGCTTTCATATCGGGTTGGGGCCCGATGTGCTCCGTCCAGAGTTGCGCCGTGCCCGTACTCTGCAACAGTGATTTCACCGTCGCCGGAGATGCCGGTGAGCCATCGCGCCGGATGTAATTTGCTTGCAAAACCGCCACAGCCGCCGTCACCATCGGCGAAGCGCCGGACGTGCCGCCAAACGTGTCCCGATACCACAGATTTTTCCCGTCTGCATTGTAATAATAGCCATAACCGGTGGTGAGTATCTGATCACCCCAACCCTGCAAGTCGACCGTGGCTCCGTAATTTGAAAAATCTTCACGACTGCGGTATGAATTGAGGTACGGACTTCGCCCGGCACCCACAATAATCGCCCCGGAGTCATTCCCCGTTTTAAACGGGCAGTGTGAGCCGGCACCGGAAGCCGGGCAATATTCCGCAGCATCGAAGTCTTCCGCGCCATTTCCGGCGGCTTCCACCACCACAATGCCTAGCGCCACCGCCGCTTTGATGGCATCATAGGTGGCGACATCCCATTCCACCGCCACAAGTCCCGTCTGGTCGTCGAATGCAGCATTTGAAGGACGGTTCGGCCCGGGCATTTGTTGTTCGAGCAAAATAACATCCCCTGCGGCGAGTGTATTGGCGCATTGAGTGATAGCCTCTGCGATATTATTCCCCCCGGAAAGCGTAAATGCACCGGCAAAATAAATATCCGCGCCATATGCCATACCGGTAGTTCCCCAGCCATTTTTCAACGCCGCCAACTCACCGATAGTTGCCGTGCCATGTTCCCACTGGTCACCCATGCTGTCAAAGTCAAGCTCTCCCCCTAACAATGTTACCGTCGGCAAGTCGGTGTGGTCGGCATTCCAGCCATACTCCACATCACAAATTTTTATCCCGGCAGCCGTCCCGCCCTGCCCTTGCCAGGCATAGCGAAAATCAAGCCCATCCGGCGCAGCGTCCAAATATCGCTGATAGACATTGCGATTCAAGCCGGAATCAAAATTGTCAGTGTTGCTGGTTTCATAATCCGGAGGTGAGGGCAATACCTGCGGTTTTGACACGGGCGCCGCCCATTCAACTTCCGGCAAACTGCCGAACAGGTCAATCGCCGCCGCCGCATCCATACCAGGCGGCAATTTCAGCCGGTAAATCAGGTTCAAATCGGGGACAGCCCGCCCGCTGAGCTGCTCGGCACGGCGATGCATCGCCGTCAAATCCGCTTCAGATACCGATGAACCGCGCATCCATGTGCCATCGCGCACCGCATTCAACGCCACCACCGACTGAGTGCTGTTCAGTGTACGTCGGGTGAGGTCGGTGGGTTGACCATTTCGTAAACGAATGGCAAACCCGTTTTTGAACTTCAACTGGATGAGATTTTGTTCATACAGCCGATAATCAATTGGAGGGGGGACTGCGGGGGGGGGGATAGCCGGGCTGTTGACGGTGTGGAAAGCTCATACAACGGTGCCGCCGCTTGACTGAACCCGCCACTGCTGAAAACAATGACGATGGCGAGAAAAAATCCTATCATTCTATTTTTTGACAAAAAACGCATATATCAACCTCCATAAAATATATTTTTGAGTTCCACCGGAATTCCGGGGGAATTTGTAAAATGTCATTGCGAGCGAAGCGAAGCAATCCCTGATTGCGTTCATGAAGATTGCTCCGGCGCAAAAAACACGCCTCGCAATGAGACAAACCCACTGAATTCCCAAAGACCCATATTTTCTCATTCGCAAAATATCCATACGCTTGCCATCAGGGTGCAAGCACCTCAAAAATAACGCCGGATTCGCCCTCGCTCGGCGCAAGATTCCCCAACAGATATATTTTTCCAACTAGAGAAAATATAATTTATACTACCATTATAGAATTAAACAGTCATAAAAATAGATTCATTCCGCCGCTCATTTCGGAACAATTGCAGAACATTGACGTGATACACTCCCAATAACACAATGCGTCACAGACGGAATCAATACCAATGGAGGTATGAATGATTTCTTTCAGTTTAACCGAAGAACAACAAATGCTGGTCGATGCCGTGCATCGGTATGCAGAACGGGAACTGCAAAAAGCGATGCGTGATGCCGACGAATCCGGCACGATTCCGGAGGGATTAATCGCCTCCGGCTGGGAATTGGGTCTCACCCCCAGCAGTATTCCCGAAAAATACGGCGGGTTCGGAGAGCATTCTGCATTGACGGGCGCAATGTACGCCGAAGAGTTGGCGTGGGGCGATTTGAGCGCCGCGCTGAGTTTACTCACGCCCAATTTGCTGGTCATCCCCCTGCTGGAATACGGCACAGACGCCCAAAAAGAGCAATTGCTTCCCCGATTTTGTGATATGGAATTTATTCCCGCCACCGCCGCCCTGCTGGAAACAGGCATCACCTTTGACCCGCAGGCATTGCGCACCACTGCCACCCAAAAAGGCAATACATATGTACTGAACGGTGAAAAAGTTTATGTTCCCCTCGCCGCGGATGCCCCATTTATTCTGGTTTATGCGAATGACG
>CAYZQQ010000242.1:0-5644 GCA_964480075.1 uncultured Anaerolineaceae bacterium | reverse complement strand
GTGAGTAAAACTTCTATACGAAGTCCACGTCCGCGCTCTCTTCGCCAAGACGACCGTGTCCCGGCATTGACATCCAATCGGTGGCAGCCGCTTTAAGTAATTGGTATACTTCATCATTCAGTGTTTCATCGGGATTTGTCACGTTGAGTTCAGCAAAATGAGTGAGATGATCTTGTATGCGCGCCGCTAATACTTCGGCAAAAGGCACCAATGCTCCATGGGTGTCCGCTTCGATGAGCCGTGCCAAATGGTGGCTCGCGTGCGGGTCGCCGGCTTGCAAACATTCCAGCAGTTTTTGCGCTTCTTCTGCCAATGCGATGGTCAATGTTTCTCGTACCATAGCTGCTCCCCTTTCTTTACCACTCGCCGGTTTTCAAATATTCGTCGATGGCTCTGGCAGCGATTTTTGCCTGCCCCATTGCCAAAATAACGGTCGCCCCACCGGTTGCCGCATCGCCACCGGCAAAAACGCCTTCAACCGTGGTTTTCATCGTGCTGGAATCGACCACAAATTCGCCGCGCCGTCCCGTTTTCAGTTCGGGGGTAGTTTTGGGAATGAGCGGGCTGGGACTTTGTCCCACGGCGACGATGACAATATCGGCGGCAACCCGGAAGTTCGAGCCTTCGATCGGCACCGGGCGGCGGCGACCGGAGGCATCGGGGTCGCCCAATTTGTTGCGAACGCACTCAACTTCAGCGACACGCCCGTTTTTGTCGCCGTGGAAGGCAATAGGAGTGGTTAGATATTCAAATTGCACACCTTCTGCTTCTGCGTGTTCCAGCTCTTCGATACGGCACGGCATTTCATCGCGGGTGCGGCGATACAGCACCACAGATTCGTCTGTGTGCAACCGCAGTGCCGTGCGGGCGGAATCCATCGCCACATTTCCCCCACCGATGATGATGGCACGGCGTCCGGAAGCAATCGGCGTTTCAAAATCAGGGAAGCGGTAGGCTTTCATCAGATTAATGCGGGTGAGGTATTCATTGGCAGAATAGATGCCGTTCAAATCTTCGCCCGGCAAATCAAGAAACCACGGCAGCCCTGCGCCGGTTCCCAGAAAAACGGCGTCATATTCGTCGAGCATTTGGTCGACGGTTTCAGAGGAGCCGACCACAAAATCGGTAATGATTTCCACCCCCAATTTGCGGATAAAATTCACTTCGCGGCGGACAATATCTTTCGGCAGACGAAATTCGGGAATGCCATACACCAGCACGCCGCCCGGTTCGTGCAGCGCTTCAAAAATGGTGACTTTGTGTCCCAGTTTTGCCAAATCTGCAGCGGCAGTCAGGCCGGCGGGACCGGAACCAACAATTGCTACCGTTTTACCCGTCGATGGCGGTATTTCTGGAACCGGTGTATGTCCCTGTTTTGCTTCCCAATCGGCGACAAACCGTTCTAAACGACCGATGCTCACGGACTCGAATTTATTTGCCAAAACACAGATACCTTCGCACTGGTCTTCTTGCGGGCAAACCCGTCCGGTGATTGCCGGCAGGGCGTTGGTTTCTTTAATTTTATTGATAGCGCCCTGAAAATCGCCTTCAGCAATTAACCCGATGAACCCTTTCACGTCGATATTAACGGGACATCCGTGCATACAGGTGGGTTTGGGACATTGCAAACAGCGCTGCGCTTCTTTGATGGCATCTTCTTCTGAATAGCCGTGTGGCACTTCGTTAAAATTATGAATGCGAATCTCCGGCAGTTGTTCCGGCATCGGTGTTTTCGTCGGTACGAGTTTCCGTTTTTGGTGTTTAGTCATATTTTTCCCTTTTTACGCTTGCATTACTTCCATCTGTTTGTCTAAACGACAATGTGATTCCTCAAACCGTACCAAAGCTTCCTGTTCCTGTTCTTTATAGAATTTCATCCGCGACATAACTCTGTCCCAGTTTACCGTGTGTCCGTCAAATTCCGGACCGTCAACACAGGCAAATTGGGCGTGATGCTCTTTCATCGCCACGCGACAGCCGCCGCACATACCTGTGCCATCGACCATAATGGTGTTTAAACTAACAATGGTTGATACTTTAAAGGGTTCGGTGGTTAACGCGACAAATTTCATCATGATGGTGGGACCAATTGCCCAAATTTTGGCAATATTGTTTTCTTTCGTCTCCAGAATTTCTTTTAACGGTTCTGTAACCAATGCCTTTCTGCCATACGAACCATCATCAGTGCAGATGATAACATCGTCAGAATACTCACGCATCCGGCTCTCCCAAAAGAGAAGGTCGTGCGTGCGGGCGCCCATAATGGAAATAACGCGATTGCCCGCTTCTTTCAACGCACGGGTAATGGGGAACATAGGCGCAATCCCTACCCCACCGGCGACACAGATTACGGTGCCATAGTTTTCTATTTCGCTGGGGTGTCCCAATGGTCCCATTACGGTGGGCAGCGTATCGCCCACTTCTTTTTCACCCAACTCTAATGTGGAAGCGCCCACTTCTTGAAAAATAATGGTGACCGTACCGGCTTCGCGGTCAAAATCCGCAATCGTCAGCGGAATACGTTCACCGTTATCGTTTACCCGGATAATTATAAATTGTCCGGGTTTGGCGTTCCGTACAACATGGGGCGCTTTGAGCACCATTAATTTTACGGCTTCGCTCAAAACCTCTTTCTTCAAAATTGGATATTCCATTGCTACGGCTCCTACGCCTAGGCTATCGACCATTCAATTGATTCGTGCGACAATTATCTATTGTCAAACTGAAGAATTCATTGTCACCCATTCTTTGCGGGTGACACGAGTGGGGACACGGAGCAAAAATTATTATCCCCATTATCATTATAATGGAAGTAGAAGTATGTCAGAAGTGATGAATGTCACCTGTTTTCATGACAAACATCATTAAATATAAAATAGATTTGAATGGTTACTATAGAAGATTCCAATAGCAACGGATTTTCTTGCCTTTGAATGCCGTTCCGACTACAATGGTGCGTATAGAAGTTTAAAGAAAATGAGAGGCAGTTTTATGGATAATCAACAAATGCAAGCCCGTCCTCAGCGATATTCGCTCGGCGAAGAGATAGCAAACAGCATCACCCACGGCATCGGCGCAGGATTGAGCATTGCCGGATTGACGCTATTGGTGGTGCTGGCGGCATTGTACGGCGATGTATGGCAGGTGGTGAGTTTCAGTATTTATGGCGCCACCCTTATCATTTTGTATCTGGCATCCACCCTGTATCACAGTTTGCAAAATCCACAGGCAAAAGCAATTTTGCGGCGCGTTGACCATGCCGCCATTTACCTGCTCATTGCGGGCACATACACCCCGTTTTTGCTGGTGGCAATTCGCGGGGCGTGGGGATGGTCAATGCTGGTGCTGGTTTGGGGGTTGGCGCTGCTTGGTGTGGCGTTTAAAGCGTTATTCATCAATCGCTTTCAAAAACTTTCGCTGCTCACCTACATTTTTATGGGCTGGATTTCGGTGGTTATTTTAAAGGAAATGTTGTTGAATGTACCATCCATCGGGTTGATATATTTGGCAATCGGCGGGGTCATTTACACCGTCGGCATCATCTTTTACGTCTGGAAAAAACTCCCATACCACCACACAATTTGGCATTTATTTGTACTCGGCGGCAGTATTTTCCATTTTTTGGCAATATTGACGGTACTTTCACCGGCATAACTTACGCGATTTTTGTGCCAACCTGCCGCAGCGATGCGCGCAGTGCCTGCACGTTTGCGGCGATGGTGGCTTGTGGATTGAATATCGCCGACCCGGCTACCAGCGCCGATGCTCCGGCTTCGGCGGCGGCACGAATGGTTTGCGGATTGATGCCCCCATCCACCGAAATATCGGCGGGCGAGCGAAGGTCGGTGAGCAGTTGCCGCAATCGGGCAATCTTCCGCGTGCTGGCGGGAATGTATGACTGCCCGCCAAATCCGGGATTGACCGACATTACCAGCACCTGATCCACATACGGCAAAATTTCCTCCAGCGCCGATAGCGGTGTTGCCGGGTTCAGCGTCACACCTGCTTTCGCCCCCAAATTGTGAATCTGCTGAATGGTGCGGTGCAGATGCGGACACGTTTCCACGTGCACGATGAGTTGGTCTGCGCCGGCATCCACAAACGCCGGAATGTACCGTTCCGGCTGCTCAATCATCAAATGCACATCCAGCGGCAGCAGCGTCAACGGGCGAATAGCGCGCACAATCAATGGTCCGATGGTCAGGTTTGGCACAAAATGCCCGTCCATCACATCCACATGAATCCAATCCACACCGGCGGCTTCCACCGCCGCAATTTCTTCACCCAACCGGGTGAAATCAGCCGCTAAAATTGAGGGCGCAAGTTTCCATTTCATTTAAAGTTCTCCTTTGTTCAACATATTGATTGTACCCATCCACCCCCATCTATGCAATATATTTCGGGTCTTTGGAAATTCAGGGGGTGCGCAAGATCGCTGCGTTTTCGCCTTGAACTAAATTTCAGGGCAAACCCCACAAATTCCCAAAGAACCTATATTTCCATCCTGTTGTGTTTGCTCAAGCCGCCCCGCACAGTATAATATCAACAAAATACTGAAACGGAACCCCGCAAATAATGACCAATGCCCTGAACCTGCCTCCACTTTCCCCCATACCGGATGACATCGCCGACCAATTACTGCGCTTGCTGCAAAAACCCAACCATCCCGAATTGGGAGCGTGGCTGGAAGAACTGTTGCGCCGGAGCAACCATATCGCCACCGCAGATGCCCTTCGCTGGCGCACGCTGGTGATGGTTTGGCTGGCGGCGGAATTTGATGCGGATAAAGCGTGGCAATATCTAATGTGGTTCAATATGAATGAGCCCGTCATTTCTGACCAAGTGGCGGAAATGCTCACCGAAGCCGTGGATGAATTTGGCTGTCACCTGCAACTGGCTCACTGGATTGCCACCGCAACCGACGACCGTTTGCGTACATTTCTATCGGGATACAAAAATATTCCCGGTTCGCGACAACTCCCCGCGCTGATGGCATGGCTGTTTGACCATCCCACCGACCCGCTCACCGGAACGTGGCTGGCACAATTTTGCCGCGATACCGCCGACCACCCTGCCCCTACCCTGCGCCGGTATCGTTTGTTGGCGGCAATTTGGGTTGCCGCCGTTTTCAATCAAACGGAAGGGCTAAAATTTTTACAGCCTTTTTTAGAAAACCACCAATTTAGCGTGGCTGATAAAGTAATTTTAGCTAAATTACTACACGAAGCACACCACTTCCCTGCCCTGCGCCAACTCATCGCCGACTGTCCGGATGCGGCTGTGTGCAATATGCTGCGCCCCGCCGTCGAGCCGGATGCGGCAGTTTTGGCGGCAGAGCAACTCAATGCTCCGGCGGATTTTTCCACACCGGATGTTTCGGTGGAATGCGCTGAACGCGACGCAAAAGACCATCGGCAACTGTTGCAATTTCTGGCGGATGCGGGCATAACCCTTAGAACCGCCCGGCTGTTCGATGCGGGTTGCGGATTGCTCGCGCCGCACGCCGCGCTGTTGGGGGGACAATCCATCCGTGTTACGGGGGTCGATTTGCAGGTGCCGCCGGCATACCTGCCCGCATCCGGCATCAAACAACAATTAAAACGCACCCGGCTAAAAAGGGCATGGAAATCAGCCACGGCAAAAT
>CAYZQQ010000241.1:0-5697 GCA_964480075.1 uncultured Anaerolineaceae bacterium | reverse complement strand
CATTGCCAGCCCTGCCGCACCGAGCCACGTTTCCCACGATTCGCCGGTATATTGCCGGTGGATGCGGGCGGTGGATACCGGTTGTGTTCTTCGTCCCGATTTTCGTCTGCGGCGGGTTTTGGGCGGCGTTTCGGCGGCGACTGTTGCTGCAGTGACGGGAGTGGTTGCGATTGCGGCGGTGGATTCTTGCTGTTCAATACGCCACAGCGCGACCATCACGCCCAGATATGCCCAAAAATAGGTGTATGTCGCCGCGATGGAGAAAACGAAGTGGACTTCCAGAAAGTGCCCGACAAATGCGCCCAGCAAGCCAATCAACAGCGCCGCAGTTTTGGGGGAGACGGTGTTTTCCGGGATTGCCAGCCAGCCGCGCCATATCAAATAGAGCATCACCCCGGCAAATAACCCAAACGGCAATCCGACGGGAATCAACACCGGTGCGCCGTCTTTTAGAATGACCATTGCCACTGCGCCGACAATCGCGCCCACTGCCATAAAAATAATGAGCCAGCGTTTTGCGGCGGAATTCGGAATCCAGCCCAGCCATTTCAGGGCATAATAGAAAAGACTGCCCATCAGAAAATAGAATGCCAAAAAACCGAGCGCGCCGGTCATCACCAAACTGTCCATCGTTTCATTGTGCGAACGGTCGGCGGAACTGCCGCGATTTTCCACGTGCGCCAAATCGGGGGGGTAGGCGAAGGCAAAAGCATTGAACATTGATTCGGGACCGTAGCCGATGAGCGGGCGGATGGGGTTCATTTTGTCGGTGAATTCACCCGCCACGCCGAGCGGGCGGTGGGGCGAAATCAGGTTAAATGCCCCTTCCCAAATTAACACCCGAACTTTTCCCGTGCCGCTGTCGGTGTTGATGGCGCCCGCCATTCGGCGCAGGTACGAATTGTTTTCTGCCAAAACTGCCACCGGACTGCCCGGCGAATTGAGCGCCACCAGAAACGCCAGTATGCCCGCCGCCCCGAAAACGCCGGTCAGTATCCATGTAACCCATAACCAGCGCCAGCCCCGTTTTGAGATGATGGCGTAAGTGTATGTTCCGGCAAAACCGATGATGCCGCCGATGATGGCGCCGATGAGCGACGCGCCGGACAATTGCAGGTGCGACGCCAGCAGTGCGGCTTCAATCCCTTTACCGATGAAATAGCCGATTGCGCCCAAAATCAGCGCGATGACCATAGATATCAGAATATACAGCACCGCGTTACTGATGTCCGGCAGGGCGATACCCGTGCGGCTTTCATCCCGCTGGCGGAATATCAACAGCAGCAACAACATCATCAGCGCCAGCGCGCCCATCAATCCGATTTGAGGACCGCGGCTGACACTATAAATGACGGTCAGAATTTGAATGGCGATGATGAAAATATATATCGCCGCCAATACGGTGTGCCCCCAACTGGCGTGTTCTTCGGTGATGATGGCGGTCATTGATTCGATGAGGCGGGAAATGGTAACGGGCACAATCATTATCAGGTATGAAGCCACGAAAATGGCGTTGCCCATATTGCTGGCAACCCGGTGGGTCACGTCGCCCGCCCACGGGAGGGGATCCAGCCCGTTGTGTTGAATGATGCCATAAAGCGCCACCGGCACGCTGGCGATAATAACGGTGGTGATGAAGCGGTCAACCTGTTGGCGGGTGGTCATATTGGCTGCCATCAGCGCGAAAATAATCACATAACTGATGAAGGTGTAGGTGCCTTGCAATCGCTGGTACGAGCCCCAGAAACTCACATGCGGGGTGATGGACAGCGTAGTGCTGATAAGATATACCAGCACAATCAGCGCAGTGGGCAGCGCCATCGGCTGTTTCAGCCACCGTTTCGCTTGTTGGGCAAAGGTGCTGCCACCCGATTGCATGCCTTCTTCCAGCACTTTTATCAGCCACGCCAGTATCATCACCGTGACGATACTGCGCATTAGCGTCAGTTTATCCGGTTCAAAGGTGCGGGCGGTATAAATATTGAAAAACAGCGGTACTGCAACCACTGCTGCCAGCCAGCCTGCTTCGATGAGTTTGGTTGCGAAAATGGAAAGTTTTGTTTGCATAGTCTATCAACCTGAGTGAGATTTGTGGATAGCATTGTAACACAAATAGGAAAAGTTGTTAATCTGTGAGGGTGGATGTGAGAAGTTTGGTATACAGTGCGGCAATATTATCAACCATTTTTTTGGCACCAAACTCGGTAGCATGCGCCTTGCTTGCTTGCCCCATTTGTTTTGCCAGTTGGGGGTTGTGTAACAATTTTATGATGGCTTTAGCAAAGGCTGATGGGTTTCCCGGCGGGGTTAGAAATCCATTTTCGCCGTCAGTCACGGCTTCGGTGTTCCCGTCAACCGCCGTGGCGACAATCGGCAAGCCGGTTGCCATTGCTTGCGGCAACACACGAGGCAAGCCCTCCCATAGTGATGAAAGGGCAAAAATATCGAAGGTTACTATCAATTCCGGTATATCGCGTCGCAAGCCGATTAAATGAAGTTTATGGGCAATACCCAATTCTTCTGCCAACGTCTCAACTTGAGCGCGAAGTGCGCCGTCACCTACGATGACGAAATGTGCATTCTCGATATTTTTGGCGACGATTGCCATCGCCCGTACAAAATCTAGCGGAGCTTTTTGCGGCGATAACCGCGCCACCGTTCCGATAACAGGTACATTTTGTGGAATGTCCAACGAAGTTCGCATTTTTTCGCGTGAAATCTTAGGATGTCCAAAGCGGTCAAGTTCGATGCCGCTACGAATGACGGTGTAATCTTCGGCGCGACCGATGTCGGCTTTGATACCTTTTTCGATATCGCGTGGAGAAACGACAATTAGCTGAGTGGTGATGGGAAGCGTTAGTTTTTCCAGTAAGATATAAATTTTTTGAACCAGCAAATGTTGGCGGGGTGTGTGTCCCCATCCGTGAACGGTATGAACGATGATGGGCGTTCCCGCCAGCCATGCCGCCCAGCGACCTAAAATTCCGGCTTTGGAACTGTGGGTATGGACGATAGTGTATTTCCCGCGTTTGATGAAACGGGTTAAACGGAAAACGGCGAGGAAATCTTTGACGGGGTTAATCTCTCGCACCAAAGTTGTTTCGATGCTCAAGGGGATATTGCATTGCCGCGCTTCGTCAATTAGACTTCCCTCTGACCCTGTTTGGGGTCCGCACAACACATCAATTTGCCATTTGGTTTTGTCTAGTAAGTTAGCGGTGAGCATTGTATTCTCTTGTGCTCCGCCAATAATCAAGCGGGTGATGATATGGAGGACGGGGATGGGGGTTGGATATCTTTTCAAAAGTTACTCCTGAGTGTGTCGAGAAATAATTTTTTGATAAAGCATATATTGAGCCTCACTCACCACTTCCGTAGAAAAGGTATTCTGAACGAATGTGTGCCCTCGCTGCGCACGTTGCTTTGCCTCCGGTAAATGGCGAATGACTTGACGAATGGATTGTGTCAGCGCTTGCACATTTCCCGGCGGGATTAAATTTGCGTAATTATCTCCATGAGTGATTTCGGGGATACCCCCCACACGTGTAGCAATCACCGGCGTATCTGACAACAATGCTTCGGCGACAACCATACCGAAGGTTTCGGAGTAGGATGGCAATACAAAGATGTCTATGGCAGCTAGAAATTGCAGGATTTCTGTGCGGGTGCCGAGAAGTTGAACACGATGGGTTAGATTCATAGTTTGGACAAGTGAGGCGAGGTGTGGGTACTCAGGTCCATCCCCAATAATGATGAGATGGACAGGCAACGGTAAAATGGCTTCAAGTAAAATTGGTAGACCTTTAATACGTTGTAACCGACTGATTGTACCGATGAGAATTTTGTCTTGTGGAATATTCAGGGTTTGTCTGATGTGCTGCCGAGCGGAAATTTGGTCTACTGAGTTAAATTGTTGGGTCTCAATAGCATTAGGCATAACGCGAAAGCTATCGGATACCAAACCACGATCTATGTAACTATCTGCTGCGGCTTGAGATGGAACGAGGATTAGTTCGGTTTGCTTTTGTATTAAGGTGCGATCTGCCAGAAGCACTCCTTGTCCCCAACGGTCAGCCATAGCATGTTCTGCTACTATCAGCGGGGGATGATGAGCAAGTGTTGCCATTGTGAAGCTGGTGATAAGATTAGCTGCAAATAAATGACTGTGTACAATGTCCCATGCACCGGTTTGGATGAGCCTCCGCATTTTCAATATGGCTGTGAAATCATAACGGCAATGCATTAACGGCCCGATGATATTAATGCCAACTGTTTTTGCTTGGGGCATTAATTCCCCTCGGCGTAATAAGCAACCGATGGTTATCTTGCAGCCATAGGATTTAGTAAGGATACGAGACTTACGGAGGAGATCTACTTCGGCTCCGCCCATTGTTAAACCGTGGATGAGGTGCAAAATACGAGTCATAGGTTACATTCGAATAGATTGGTATATAATTTAGCTAACTTCTCAAGCTCGATGTTGGCGTTGAGTTGAGAGCAGGCGGTAATAGCACAGTGTTTCATTTGATCGATGTCAGACACCTCTAGTCTGTTGAGCAAACTTGCGACTTTGGGTGGATCGAATGAATCTGCTACGATGCCGAATCCATATTGACGGGTAAGACGAGCCATTTCAGGAGACGGGCCGATACAAACTGCCAGTCCGGCAACGACAAAGTCAAAGAATTTATTGGGAGAAGCAGCCAACTGGTTGAAACTGAGTGCTTGTAGGATATAAAAGCCTATGTCAAATTGCGCGATAGTATCCACGATCTTTGAAGGTGGTACTGGGTGATGGAAAACCACGCGACCAGGAGCGCTGCGTTGCGCTTTATTTCGTAGTTTAGCAACATAGCCTTTGTGACGGTCAACAAGCATTAGATGGAGAATAAAACGTTTGTCACAGAGAGCAATAGTCTCAATCATTCGCTCTATCTTGCGATCGCGGATAGCATTGCCGTGATGGATAAGGTGGATTTGTCGAGGGTCGGTGGGTTTGATGTATTTACGACAAGCTTTTTGAGGAGTGTTCATCACAACAATGGGGTGGATACCATACTCGTCAGTATATTTTTGTGCGATAGTTGAATTCACAGTGATACTTGCGTTGATATGGGTAAGGTATTTCCGCAAAAAATATTCTGTGACTGGTTTGTAGAATATCCGCCAGTAAAAATGATTGTCTCGCATAAGAGGTGCATATTCGTGTAAATCAATAACCACTTGTGATTTGGTTTTCTGAGCTGCACGAATCGCGACTGGCAATGATTCCCAATCGTTGGCGTGGATGGCGTCAGGAGCGCTGTGTATAAGCAGATCGAAGGCAGTTTTATATTCTGATTCGCTCCAATACCACAATTCATAAAAGTATGAGATTATTCTTCCCAAGGGAAACATCAATGATTTACGTCCTCTCCGAGCCAGTCCGGTTGGGGGTTTAATAGAGGACATTTTTACTCTGTCTTCGAGATTGGGTGGAATGTGACCGTATCCGATGACATCAACAGCAAACTGTCTGGATAGATATTCAATCTGTCGAAGTACTCGCCCATCGGAATGGATAGGAGAAAAGGACAGGATAGTGATCTTTGGATGGTTTTTCATTAGAGTTGTTCCCGAATAAAAAGAGTTGAAACAAATTGGGAAATCAGGTATGCTTCTACTAAAAAAGGCGCAAAAATGCTTGAAACAATCAGA
>CAYZQQ010000240.1:0-5700 GCA_964480075.1 uncultured Anaerolineaceae bacterium | reverse complement strand
AGGGTGTTGCCGGTGATGGTCACATCGATGGTCGGCGTGGTCACGGCGGTCGCCGCCAGAGTGCGCATCTGCGGTGTGGTAGCCGCCGTGCCGCCGGAGAGCAGATCCGCGTCAAACGGCGACGGGGGCGCGTCGGGCGGGTCGGTGGCAACAATGCCATAGCCAGAGTCACCTATTTTCTCCGCCGCGATGGTATTCGACAAAATATCTGTGGCGCCATCAATATTATAGACGCCCACTTGCGCTTGCGTGACCACATTATTTTCGATGGAAAGTTCGCTGTAGAAGTTAAGGATACTGGATGCCACCCATTTTATGCTATCATTCGTATTATCATACCCGATGCCGGAAACAGTGTTGCCGGAAATGATGCCGGTTATCAAATCGCCGTAGGTTTGGATGCCGTTTTGGGCGGTGGTCGGGGTGGCTCCTTTGCCGGAAATCTGATTCCCCGTGACCGAAACAGTCAGGGGAGTGGTCGCACCGGCAGCGAGCGCCATTGCGTTTTTCTGGAAGTCCGTGAACGTATTGTTGGTCACGGTGATAGCACGGGTGATGCCGTCATCATTATATGAATAGAGCGCCACGCCATGCTGCGACCCACTGAACGGGGTGTCTTCAATGCTTTGGATGGCGCTATTCTGCACCGTGCCGCCCGCATTGCGGAAAGCGACGCCCATAAATTTGTAATTCGCGTTCCCTTTGCCCGCCCCATCAATAGTGAAACCATCAATGAAAGCATTATCTGTGTTCTCCACACAAACGATTGGGTGAGCATCATAACTGGTATGGAAACATGTTGTCACCGTATCCGGCGATTGGATGATGGTGTTTCCTGCGCCATTCCCCAGCAGACGGATGTTTTTGTCCACCGTCACCTGCTCGACGAACGTGCCATCCAGCACGTGAATGGTGTCGCCATCGCCGGCGGCGGTTTCTGCCGTTTGAATGCTCATGCCTTCGGCAACGTAAAAATCACCGGATGCCAGCTCGCGGACATATGTCAGCGGTGCGCCAATAACGCCCGCCGTGAGCGCATTCGTCAAATCAATGGTGTAATCGATGCGATAATCTTCAAAACCCAACCCCTGCACGCTGTGCGAAACTTCGGCGGGCAGGGTGAGATTGGTGATATTCGCCAGCGTCGCCCCGGCGGGTACCGGCGTGGCTTCCAATGTGAGCGCGAACATTTCGCCGAAGGTATTTGTGCCGGTGAAGACCACATTATCGGAACCGAGGGTGTAATACTGACCATACACATACACTGCCGCGCCGCCCCACGCATTCCCGGCGGTGGTCAGCCCGTTGACGGTAGCGTTGCTGCTGTCGGTGAGTGCGAGACCCACCCCGCCGTTATTCTGCGCGGTCACATGGGTGACGGTGATTGCCGCCAAGCCGTTCAAATCAATGCCGGAACGACCGCTGTTTTCCACCGTTACATTTTCGAGGGTGGCACGAGCATTCTCGCCCGCAATTTTGATGCCATAACCATTGGTAGCAGATTGCGGACCCACCAGCGTCAAACTGCGGATGGTCGTGGTCAAATCGCCGCGGACGGAAAGACCGTAGCCCGTCGTCGCCGGGCTGGTGTCGACCGTCACCCCCACTTCACTTTCGCCGGTCAGGGTGATACTTTTTGTTGAAATGGACAGCGTTTCGGTATAAATGCCATTGGCGATATTCACTGTCCCGCCACCGGCAACCGCAGTGATACCATCTTGAATCACCGAGAACGCATCCACGCCCCACGTGTGCCCGCCACTGCTGCTGCTGGTATAGTCATCATCCACCCATACCGGATTGGGAGCGGTATTGTCCATCCCCATTGATGCCGGTCCACGGGTGGCAGCCGTGCCCGATTGCTCCCAATCATCGCCGGTATCCGTGTCCACCCCGTTGTTTTTCAGCGCCACACTGTAATTTGTCGCGCCGACCGGATTTGTTCCACCCCACGTTACGCCCGCCGGCGGCGCATCAATGCCGCTTCCCGAACCGTAAGCGATATAATCCACCGGGGTTGTGCCATCGGTGAGCAAAACATCGTCACCGGCGGTATTCCATACCCCGGAACTGAGTCCCCAATAAAGTTGGTGAACGTTTCCAACAGTGGCATCTGTGCCGGAGCCGGTATGCACGATAATATAATCGCCGGCAGCAGGTGATAGCGATGAGAAAGTATATGTATGGCTATCTTGGTCGGTCAGCATCCAGCCGGACATATCGCCCGGCACAGAAACCACATACAATTCCACCCACTCATCCGTGGCATCATACATCACCTCATTGATGACCACAGTTGGGCTTTGCGCCAAAGCGGCAATCGGCAACAAAAATAATGCCGCAATTAAAAAGAATAATACAGAAAAATAATGTGACAGTTTCATAGTATAGTCTCCCGTCCTCCAATGAAAATTGAGCATGATATTAAATTGTTAGCTTGAATTGACCCAAACAAACGTTCGCGTGGCAAGAAACACGAACAAGCTACACTCATTATAGTACATTTAAAAGCGATTTGCACATGTTTTCGGTTACAAAATAGTTAGAGGGGCGGGGGTAATTAGTACTATAAAAATGAGGATGATGGCATATCCCAGCAATTTGCGTCCACGACCGATGGGCGCAAGTTCATTCAATGGGGGCGGATGTCCGACACCGATGAACAGCACAATCAACAATGCCCAAAAAAACCATCCCTGCCAAAAGAAAAATCCAATCACCACCATCGCGGCGACCATCACATACCCGGCAATTTTTGTAGCACGCCCGAACAGCACATACGCCACATGCCCCCCATCAAGCTGCCCCACCGGAAACAGATTGAACGCCGTGACCAGCAATCCCGACCAGCCAGCCCACGCCAGCGGATGCAAAAACACATCCATTCCATTGGCGGGTAATGCCTGCCCGAAGATGATTCGTTTTGCCAGCCAATATAAAATGGAATTTCCTTCCATGATGAAGCCGCCGCCGGGCGGCAACGGTTGCACGGTAGATTTCATCAGCCCGATGATGAGCACCGGGATGGCGACCGCCAGCCCCGCCAGCGGACCGGCAATGCCCACATCGAACAACTGCTTGCGGGTGATGGTTGGTGAGCGGAGCTGGATGAATGCGCCGAATGTGCCCCAAATGGTCGGGAAGGGGATAAAATATGGCAGGGTGACGGCAACTTTGTGGTATCGTGCGGCAAAATAATGCCCAAATTCGTGCGTGCCCAAAATCGCCAAAAATGCTATGGTGAACGGTAAGCCTTTCAGCAATCCGGCGGGATTTTCCAGCGGGTTGACGCCTTCATTCAACGCGCTCACTGCCAGCACCGAAATCACCGTCACGATGAACAACACCAAATTTATCCACGGGTTGCTCGGTTTGGGACGAATCACGCCCGGCATTGCCACCAGTTCGATGGCAGACTCGCCGCGCCGCAGCATCGGGGTATATTCCAGCCGTTGCCAGCGTTCGGCGATGGCAGCATACACCCGCTCCGAATCGGGATGGCGCAATTCCCCTTTGAAAACAAGGGTTCCCTGCGGTTCTTTTGGCGGCACGCGGAGCGTATCCACCGCGAAAACGTCTTCAATCTCTGCGCGGAGCATCCCCGCCAATCGGCCATCCAAAATTCTGTTTGTGGGTGAAAGTGTATCGGTCATTCGCCGCTCGTTTCAAAAAGCAGCGCGTCCAGCGCCAGCAGATATCCGCGCCAGCCGAAACCGCTGATTTGCCCGACGCACACCGACGCCAGCAAACTTTTGTGCCGAAATTCCTCGCGGGCGTAAATATTGCTGAGATGAATTTCCACCACCCGCAGCCCCGTTCCGGCGATGGCATCCCGCAACGCCACCGAAGTGTGGGTGTATGCGCCGGGGTTGAAAATCACCCCGTCCGCCCACGTGCGAGCATCGTGCAGCGCGTCAATCAGCGCGCCTTCGCTGTTTGATTGGAATGCGCGAAGTTCCACCCCGCGTGCCGATGCCGCGTCCGTCACCCGCGCCACAATATCGTCGAGCGTCAGCGCACCGTAAATTTCCGGTTCGCGCGTGCCGAGCAAATTCAAATTGGGTCCGTTCAAAAGCAATATCTTCGCCATTCGCTATTCCCCTCCGGCTAAAACTGATTTTACCACATCTTCCGGCACATCAGCGAACACATCCACATCACCGATGGCGCGGGGCAGCACAAAGCGGATGGCGCCACCCGCTTTCTTTTTGTCGGTGGACATGGTTTGCCAAACTAAATCGGGGTCGTGCGCGGGAATGACCGTCGGCAAATTCAGAAATTCGATGGCATGCACAATTTGTGCCGCAGTGTCGGCAGAACAATGCCCCAGTTCCGCCGCCAATTGTGCCGCACACACCATGCCGATAGCCACCGCGTCGCCATGCCGCAACTTGAAGTTGGAAAGTTTTTCAAAGGCGTGGCCGAAGGTATGCCCCAAATTCAGTACAGCGCGCCGCCCGCTTTCAAACGGGTCAGACTGCACCACCTCCACTTTGACGCGCACGGCTTCTTCCAGCATCCATAGCAGGTTGAGATTACCGGACTGCAAACTTTCAAACAATGTTTCATTGGCAATAATGCCGTGTTTCAGCACTTCCGCCAGTCCGGCGCGAAATTCCGCCCCCGGCAGCGTTGAAAGTACATCGGGGTCAATCAGCACCAATTCCGGCTGTTTGAACGCCCCCACCAAATTTTTCCCCTGCGGCAAATCAACGCCGGTTTTCCCGCCGACGCTGGCATCCACCATTGCCAGCAGGCTGGTCGGAATTTGGACGAAAGGCGCGCCGCGCAGATAAGTCGCTGCCGCAAAACCGGCGATGTCGCCGGTCACGCCGCCGCCCAGCGCGATGATGGGGCTTTTGCGTTCCAGCCCTGCCGTCAAAAACTGGTCATACAGCCCGGATACGGTTTCCAGCGTTTTGAATTGTTCGCCGTCGGGAATTTCGCACACCACGGGCGAAAAACCGGCAACGCGCAAATTTTCTTCCAGCGGTTCAGCATAATGCTGTCCCACCGTCGGGTTGGTGACGATAGCGCATTTTCCGGATAATCCGGCTTGGGTCAACAATTCGCCTGCGTCATTCAGTCCATTTTCGCGCAGGTAGATGGGGTACATTCCGGTTGGGGTATTGACGTTTATTGTGGTCATTTTATCAAGTCCAAAGTTTCAAGTCAGCTTCCAGCGGTCAGCTATCAGCTATTGGCAAAAAACAAACAGCCAAATTCTAGGTTCTGTTGACGTTTTGGTTTTCTCAACCAACCCGGTATGAAATCTCTTGTTTTGGAGGTCATTCCGGAAATTTCCGAAGGAAATTATCCGGAATCCACGGTAGAAACCGATGGATTCCCGCTTTCGCGGGAATGACATGTGAATGGCGGGAGATTTCCGGGTAAATTTTCCCGGTTTCTCTTAAAATGTCAACACGCCCTAATCGCCAATCTCTGATTTCCAAATTTCCAGCGCCGCCGACACCGTTTCTGCGGGTGAGCGGTGCGTCACATCAATATGGTGCGGAATGCGGGCGTATGCCGGCGCACGCGCCGCTAACAGCGATTCCATCCGCGCCCGCGCATCGTCCGCGTCGAGCATGGGGCGGTCAGTGGCGGCGGAAAGTCGCGCCCACAGCACATCGGGCGCACAATCCAAACAGATGACCAAATTGTGTTCCGTCACCATCGCCGGATTTTCCGCATCCACCA
>CAYZQQ010000239.1:0-5721 GCA_964480075.1 uncultured Anaerolineaceae bacterium | reverse complement strand
CATGGAACGACTGGAAGCGCGTCATCATATTGTGCAGCCAACGTCCTTCCAGCACGGCGGGATTGGGTTTTGGGGGAGTGGAGGGTATCGGAATTTCAGTCATTTTGTTTTTCCATTGATTGAAAGAACGCGGATAACGCAGATTCTCACTGATTTTTCAAATTTACCTCGCGCAAAGGCGCAAAGATTTTATCAATCTGACTTCAATTGTCATTCCCGCGAAAGCACCCAAACAACGGGCACAGGCGGGAAGCCATAATCTTTCGCTGTGGATACCGGATATTTCCCTTAGGGAAATTCCGGCATGACATTTGCATGTGAGTGAATTGAAGTTTATTCACTTCCACCATAAAATTCATTCGTGAAAATCAGTTTAATCCGTGTCATCCGTGTTCTATTTTTGTTTTTCCAGTATCAGTTTATTTTGCCCATCATCAAATTCAAAACGAATATCATCCATCAGTTGGCGCATCAAGAATAGCCCCAATCCCCCTTCGGCGCGAGATTCCGGCGGCACATCGAGTGCCGGGTTGGCGATGGCTTCCGGCACAAACGGCTCGCCAAAATCAGTGATGGCTACTTCCAGCCCGGCGGGCAACACCACGCATTCCAATTGAATGTCGCCTTTGCCTTCGCCGCCATAAGCGTGGGCGATGATATTGCTGCACGCCTCATCTACTGCCATTTGCACCGCGTAAATGGCGCGTTCAGCCAACTCGGCTTTCAGCGCCCATTCCGTGACAAACTGGGCGATGGTGTTCAGGTTTTTGTATGAGCCGGTTATTTTTAGGGTTGAATCAGCCATTGGTTGTCTCCAATTCTTCCCGCGCGCGCAGCACTGCCACCATTGCCAGCCCCATCGAAAGCCAGTACAGCGCCACCAAATGGGTAAAAGTGATATTGAAGAAAAAATGGTCAAAAATGCCGCTGACCATCGCCCCCAGCACGGCGAGCGAATAGCCCAGCAACGGCGCGTCCAGACGATGCCCGGCGGGCAGGCGTTTCCACGTGCGGTACGCCACCGTGAAAAAAACCGTGCTAATCAGCAGATACAGCGCCAGCCCCACCGCGCCCATTTCTTCGGTAATGAGCAGATACAGGCTCGATACGCCGAGATAGAGGTCAATATCGGGCGCGCCGGAAAAGCCGACGCCCATCACCGGATAGCGCGAAATGAGCGTCAGCGCATCTTTATATTCCCCGAACCGCATCTGAGTGGCGAGGTCTGCGCCCTGAAGCCCCTCCAAAAATCGTGACACATACAGTTGTGTTTGCGGCAGAATTAACATCAACGCTACACCGACCAGCATCCACAACAATAACTTTCGATAGCGCAACAGGCTCATCACCCCCAGCGCCGCCACCACTCCCAACAGCGAGCCGCGCGAATAAGTGAGATAGAGCAGAATGCCCATCATGCCGGTGATGAGCGCCAGATAGCGGCGGGGGAGCACCGGTTTTTTGGCGAACAGAAACGCCACAGCGATGATGGTCAGAATGACCAGCAGCCCGCCCAGCGCGTTGGGGTCAATAGAGGTGGCGATGGCACGCATCGGGTTGTCGGGATTGTCTTCGATATAGCGCAGAATGCCTTCGGTGGGATAGCCGAACACCCGCAATTTGGATAGGATTGTCACCGTCCAATTACCGGGAATGAAATAAAACAGTATCCCCATCACCGACATGATACCCCCGCTGACCAGAATGACCCGCGAAAGTTGTGCCAACTGCGCCACGGTTTTCACCTGATTAACGGCGGCAAAAAAGAGCATCACCGCCAGCAAAACTTCGGCGAAATTGCGCAAAATTGTGGATGACAGGGAGGTGTGCGCCAACCCGGCAATAAACGCGACCATCGCCCACGCTAAAAACGCGAAAATCGGTACCCCCAGCGGCGAGCCGATGAACGTGGTTTCGGCGCCGGTGACGATGCGCAAAAACCACACGCCGAACAGCGCCAGTAAAATAGCATCCAAAAATGTGGGGGTGAAGCCGATTTTAAACGGAAAGGCGGCATAAGGCAGCAGGATAATCAAGCCCAGCAGCGCCACAAATCCCCATTGCGTGCTGCGAAGCATCAAATATGCCGCCAGCAGCACCCCCAGCGCACCGATTGCCAGAATGGGCCCCAGCCCGCCGAACAGAATGCCCACCAGCGCCCCGGCGGCGAGCACCACCATCAGCACGCCCACCAACGCCGCCAGCGGATTATCGGACGCCACCAGCGCCCGTAATTTGTCCACGGCTCTATTTTCAATCATAGGGAACATTATACTCGGCGGGGAGAGGTTGGGAAAAATAGAGTATCGGGAAAAAGTAGGGGCGGTTTGCAAACCGCCCCTACGATGCACTATCGCACGTCCATTTTGCCGAATGTCCAGTCGGGACCGGGGTCGGCGTTGGCGATGATTTGCTTCTGCCCGCTGCCGTCGGCGTTCATAATGTAGATGCCCCAACTCCCCGACCGCGCGCTGCGAAACACAATGCGCCCGTCCGGCGTCCACGCGGGCAGGGTGTCGGGACCGCCGGCAGAAGTGAGGCGCGTCACGCCGCTGCCATCGATATTCATCACGTAAATATCCACATTGCCGCCGCTGTCGCGGTGAAAGGCAATTTTGCGTCCATTGGGAGACCACGCCGGAAAGGAGTCGCTGCCTTCGTTGGTGATGGGATGTGCGCCGGAGTCGTCGCGGTTGGAAATCCAGATACCCTGTTTGTTGTCCCGCCCGGAACGGCACACAATTTGCTGATTATTCGGCGACCAGCTCGGTTGTTCCCCCAGAATTTCGATATTGAATTGCTGATTGGTGTCCGTTCCCAAAAAGTAGACGCGCCGGTCAGACCCGCCGTGCGTGGCGTCAAAGGCAATCATATCGCCATTGGATGACCAATCGGCGTAGCGCCCCTTCCCTTCGCGGGTGAATTGTCCGATGTCCACTTGAGTGATGTCACTGGGAAAGTTAGCAACCGTCACCCACAAAATACCATTGGTGATACCGGCAACTTTATATTCCACCCCATCCCGGATTTGGCGGTCAACCCCTTCTTCACCGTAAAATGCCAGTTCTGTGCCATTGGGCGACCATGAGGGACCGGCGGCACGCTCCAGTAAAAATTTTTCGCCGCTGCCGTTGGTGTTGGCGATATACATGTTATGCTTGCCGCCATCCCAGCGAGCAAACGCCAATTTGTAAATGCCGCCGGCGGGGGCGGATGTCGGTTTGGGGGTCGGGGCGACGGTGGGGGTTGGGGTGTTTGCTGCGGCAGTAATTTCGGGCGGGGTGGGGGTGAAGTTATTCAATATTGCATCCCACACTGCTTTCACTTCCGGGTCGGTGACTTTTGCATCGGCATTAAATAGATTGCTGTCGGCAAAATGTAGCTCATAATACCCCACGCTGCCCCGTAAATAGACAATCAACCCGCCATGATAATCGGCATTATCCCCGGCTGCCGTAAATTTTAACGCCGCAGTGGCTGTTTCGGTATCGGTGAACGAGTCGGTGATGTCAATATTGGGCGCCCACCCTTCAAAAAATGCATCCAAAAATGTTTTGCCGTTCGTCACCAAATCATCAATTGTGGAACTGGTATCATCGGGAACAGCAGCCAGAACCACTGCGGCAGTTTCATCGGAATTATATAAAGCCAACGTGCCGTTATCTGATTGCGCTGTCCATGCGGCGGGAACATTGACGTTAAAATAGCCTGTCGGGTCGCTGTATGGCTGGAAGGTGATGGTGGGAGCAGAAGTGGGGGACGCAACGGCGACGCTGGCGGTGGGTTGTTGCGCGGCGGCTGTTTGCGCCACAGCGGCGGCAACCGTGGCATCCAAATCGGGGGAGGGCGTGACGATAGCGGTGGGTTCAGCAGGTTTGGGGGTGGGAGATGGCGGTAGAGCCACAGTAGCGGTGGGTTGTTGTGCGGCGGCTGTTTGCGCCACGGCGGCGGCAACCGTGGCATCAACGTTGGCGGCAGGGGCACTGCTGATGCCACATGCCAGCGTCAGGGTAAGCGCAATCATTACGACAAATAATGCACGAGCTTTCATATTCTCCCCCATAAATTGTGTGTCCGGATGGCATAAAATTGTAACAGAAGAAGTGTACCATAATTGTAGCAACTTCCACAAATTAAATTACTCCGGGGGGAAACAAGCTCCGTGATGCGTGAAACGTTTTTCAATATCACGTTTCACGCATCACGGGTCATATTGCTATTTCATCACCAGTGGCAGGAAGATATAGATGTGCGTATCGGGGGCGGGGGCGGGCGACACATCAATATCGAACGGTTGCGCGCTTCCATCGCGCCCATCGGTAGCAGAGAGTTGCACGGCGGCAACGCCGGTATCGCCGGTGGCGGGAATACCCGTCAGTATTGCCGTGCCATCGCCGTTATCGGTAAATGCGAGCCACGCCGGCAGTGTCGGTGCGGTGAGAATGATGGCATCGCCGTCGGTATCGGTCACGGTGACGGTGTAGGTGTATGGTTCGCCGACCGTCGCGGTCAGCGGCGGGCTGGAGGTGAATGCCGGCGGGGTGTTGACCGTCGCTCCGGCGGTTGAATCGGCGGTGACGATATTATTTTCATCATCAATGGCGGATGCGGTCACTTTGTCATTGCGCACATCGCCCGCGCTGCCCGTCACCGTTTGGGTGAACACACACTGATAATTGCCGCTCACCGCAATCCATGCGCCCACCGCACAACTGCCGATGCCGTTCAGATTGCCGTCCAGCGTGCGATACAGATTGTCATCATACAGCGACACCAGATAGACCGGCTCAACGCTAAGATTGTCCACCGTTACGGTCAAGGTCATCACCCCGCCGCCAACCGGCAACACAGTGGGAGTTGCCCCTTTTGTCACAGCGATACTCGGCAGCACGTCGGTTAGAGTCACCGCGGCACTATCGCCGGCGGTAGCGGTATTGCTTTCGCCATCCGTGACAGTTGCGGTAACCGTATCGGTGAATGTGTCGCCCGCGTTGCCGGAGATTTCGCCGCTGAACGCGCATTCGGCGGCGGCATTTCCACCGATGCTCACACCGGTGGTACACGTGCCGCGCCCGTTCAAATCGCCGAGGACATCATCGGTTAAATCGGTCAGCGTGACAGTTTCGGCGGTGGTATTGGTGATGCGCACGGTGAACGTCATCGCGCCGCCCGGTTCGGGCAGGGTTTGCGCCGCCGCCGTTTTGCTGAGGGTGATATTCGGCAGCGGGTCATTGGTGAAAGTGCAGGTCACAGCGTCGCCGCGCGCCACCGACACCGAAATACCATTCGCCACCGATGAACTATCCTGTGTGCAGACGGCATTCGTCAATTCCCAACCTGATTTCACGGCTTCGGTGATGGTGTAACTGCCGGGTATCAGTTGGAAGAGCTGACTGCCGCCATCCGCCAGCGAGAATAAACCCAAATCGCCGCCGAAGGTGAAACCGGTTTCGCCGGTGGCAGGGGCGGTTACTTTGGCGATGGTCACAGTCGCAGTTTGGCAGGGTCCCGTTTCGGGGGCAGTGGCGATGAAATTGCTGTAATCCACGCCCGCGCTGACGCTGTCGCCGTGTCCGGCGGCAACGGGTCCGGGACCATCCACTGCCCCCCACCAGTTGCCGGTGGCGGTCCGGGTGGGGGCGACGCATGGATTTCCGACGCCCAACGCGCCGTGATCGCAAATTTGATGATTGCCGGCGGTCCCACCGGCGGCAGACAGAA
>CAYZQQ010000238.1:0-5744 GCA_964480075.1 uncultured Anaerolineaceae bacterium | reverse complement strand
GAATGGGCGGCGCTGGCGATGGCAGCCAGCACCATCACCGTGACCTTGAATGCACTGGTGTTGAATTTGGCAGGATTGCCCAAACCCAAATCAGCGGCGTAGATAATACCCCCTCTCCCTATCCCTCTCCCCCGTGGGGAGAGGGGATTAAAAGGGGGAAAATACATTTAACTCAGGATTGATTTATGGCAAAAAAAATCCGGGTAGTTTTGGCAGATGACCATGCGGTGGTGCGCAAGGGCATCCGAGAATTTTTGGAAGACGAAGACGATATCGAAGTGGTGGCAGAAGCCGAAAACGGTGCGCAGGCGGTCGCATTGGCAGAGACACATCACCCCGATGTGCTGGTGCTGGACATTCAAATGCCGGAAATGACGGGCATTGAAGCCGCACGGCACATCAAAGCCGCCGACCCTCACACCAATATTCTGGTGCTCACCGCCTATGATGACGACCCCTATATTTTCGCTATGTTGCAAACCGGCGCGAGCGGATATGTGCTGAAAAATGCGCCTTCCTCCGAGCTGGTGCGCGCAGTGCGGGCTGTGGCACGCGGTGATTCCGCGCTGGATCCTGCCGTTACCGCCAAAGTAATGGCGCAACTCACCTCCGGAAAACCGGCTGGGGCACAGGAAGTTGTAGAAAACCTGACCCCGCGCGAACTGGACACGCTGCGGCTGGCGGCAAAAGGGTTAACCAATCGCGCCATCGGGCAGTCACTGGGAATCAGCAATCGCACCGTGCAGGGACATCTGGCAAACATTTTCGGCAAGCTGAATGTCACTACCCGCACTGAAGCGGTACTGCTGGCGATGAAACAAGGCTGGCTCACACTGGATGAGGCGGTAGATTAACCGATGTTTCTGGGCAGTCTGCGCGGGTTGCGAGTTCAGCTTCTGCTGTGGACAGTATTGCCGCTCACGTTGCTATTAGTGGCTGTAGCTGTTTGGGGAATTAACACCCATCAATCCGCGATGCGTGATTTGGTGGCGGCGATGGACGCACGCGCCGCCAAACTCGCCGCCAGCCATTTGAGCGACGAGCTTTCAAATCGGTTGGTGGTGCTGGACACCATCATCGAGCAGAAAACCATCCCCGGTGATGGTGCGCTGACCCCGCTATTTGATGGTGGTATTGCCTTTTTTGCCGCCGATGGGTCGCTGATACAGGCAACTCCATCCGCGGATGTCTGGGACGCTCGCCCCATTGAAAATCTTCAGGCCGGGCAATCCGTTCTTTCCCCAAACCATGCCCGGCAGGCATTGTATTCCCCCCTTTTTGTGGATACCGCCACCGGGCGCGAAATGCTGCTCATCGGGCTGACGCAGGAAGACGGACAAATGGTCGTTGGCGCGGTTTCGCTGGCGCGGTTGGGCGAACCGGGGGTGGTGCAACTCACCAACATACCCTCCGAAATTCCCCACTCTGATGACACTCCTTCGCTGAATGTGTTGATTTCTTTTCTGGTCAATCAGCAGGGAACGGTTATTTTCCACCCCGACCCCACCCAAATCGGGCTGAATTACCGTATGCACGAAGGTGTCATCGCCGTGACACAGGGACTTTCCGGCGCAACCATTCACTATGATGAAAACGGGCAAGAAATGGTCGCCGGGTATGCGCCGGTGGCCGGTCCCGGTTGGGGACTGGTGGTGCAGGAACCATGGGAAACATTGATTGCGCCCAATTTGCGATTATCTCTTTTGACGCCGCTGGTGGTGGTACTCGCGGCGCTGGTGTCGGGCGTCGCCGTGACGTTTGGGCTGCGCTATATTGTCCATCCTCTGCAAGCCCTTGACCGCAAAGCAACTGCCGTGGCTTGGGGCGATTTTTCTGCCGTGAAAGAGCCTGTCGGCGGCGTAAAAGAGATTAAAGACCTGCGTCGGACGCTGGAAGGCATGGCGGCACAGATTCAGCGCTATCAAACCGGCATGCGGGATTATATCGCCGCCGTGACCACCGCGCAGGAAGATGAGCGCCGCCGTCTGGCGCGGGAACTGCACGATGAAACAGTACAATCGCTCATTGCGCTGGGGCATCGGGTAGAAATGGCACAGCGCGCGCTGGGGAAAGATCCGAACCGCGCACGGGAACGGCTGGAACAACTCCGCGACATGATTCTCGATACCCAAACCGAACTGCGCCGTTTTGTCCGCGCCCTGCGCCCGCTCTATCTGGAAGATTTGGGGCTGATAACCGCGCTGGAAATGCTGGCGAAAGAAGTTTCGGTGGCAAATGGACTGGATGTGACCGTGCGCGTGCGGGAAACCGCACGCCGCCTCCCCGCCGACATCGAATTGACTGCATACCGTATCACGCAAGAAGGGTTGAACAATATTGTGCGGCATGCAGCGGCAAAATCGGCGGTACTGACCGTCACTTTCGCCCCAAAAGGGCTGCACCTGTGGTTAAAAGACGACGGCATCGGCTTTGAGCCGCCCGTCAACCCTGCCGATATGGCAAACGAAGGACACTTCGGGTTGATGGGCATCCATGAACGCGCCCTGCTGTTTGGCGGCTGGCTTACCATCCACGCCGCGCCGGGCAACGGCTCGGAATTGGAGATTTTCCTGCCCGCACCGGAGGACAAATGAACACTCCTTCGATTTTAGTTGTTGATGACGAAGAGAATATCAGAAACTTAGTATCGGCGTACCTGCGTGCCGAAGGCTATACCGTTCACACCGCGGCAGATGGTCCCGGAGCGGTTAAAGCCGCGCGGACGTTTAAACCGGCGCTGGTCGTGCTTGATGTGATGCTCCCCGGTATGGACGGGCTGGAAGTATTGCAAGCCATGCGGCGCGAATCGGATGTGTATGTAATTCTGCTCACCGCCAAATCCGAAGAAACCGACAAAATCGTCGGGCTGTCGGTGGGCGCGGATGATTATCTGACCAAACCTTTCAGCCCGCGCGAACTGGTGGCACGCATCAAAGCCGCCTTGCGCCGTTACGGGCAATCTGCCCCCGCCGAAAACGCCCTGCTGACATTCGAGCATCTCCGCATTGATGGCGATGCCCGGCGGGTGTGGGTTGACGACGATGAAATTTCGCTTACCACCATTGAGTTTGACTTGCTTTATGCGCTCGCTCGCCGGCACGGACGTGCGCTCAGCCGTGAACAATTGCTACAAGATGTGTGGGGATACGATTTCTACGGCGAAGACCGGGTGGTGGATGTTCATTTAGGGCGCATTCGCAAAAAAATTGAACCAAATGCCGCCAATTCTAGCTTGATTACCACCGTACGCGGTGTGGGCTATCGCTTTGAGGATACCCCGGCATGGTAAATAAGCTTTCGCAGTGGCGATTAAGAATCTGGTCTTCCCGTCTGGGCTGGAAATTGATGACCTCTTACCTCATCGTCATTATGGTCGGTGTCCTGACGCTGGCAATGGCGGCGGAATCGGTTGTACCCAGCACATTTAACCGCCATGTAACAGAAATGGCGCAAATGATGAACGGTGGGCAAACCGCGGGCAGCACACTGACCCAAATGGAAACCGACCTTTTCACTAATTACCGCGCTGCATTTTCCGAAGCATTAACACTGGCAGCCATCGCCGCGTTCGTCAGCGCGGTTGTGGTCAGTTTTCTGGTTTCTCAGCGGGTGGTGACGCCTATTCAGCAGTTGATGGAAGCCAGTCGGCGCATTGCCACGGGGAATTACGGTGACCGGGTAGCTGCCGGTGATGACGAACTCGGTGAATTGGGGCGCAGTTTCAACCAAATGGCAGAAGCGCTGAACCGCACCGAAACGATGCGCCGCGACCTGATTGCCAATGTGACCCATGAACTGCGTACCCCGCTCACCAGCATCACAGGGTACATGGAAGGATTGATGGATGGGGTACTCCCTGCCGATGCCGACACCTTTCAGCAGGTTCATCGGGAGGCAGACCGTCTACAGCGGCTGGTCAACGACTTGCAGGAACTCAGCCGGGTGGAAGCCAATGCCATTGAACTGCGCCGCCAGCTACTGCCCGCCGAAAAAGTCATCCGCCAAACTGCCGACCGCCTGCGCCCGCAATTTGATGACAAAGGCGTGGCGCTCACACTGGAACTTCCAGAGGGGATGCCGCCCGTGCCGGCAGATGAAGACCGTCTCAGCCAGATTTTGGTGAATCTGATGGGCAATGCCCTGCAATACACTCCCGCCGGTGGCAGTGTTGCCGTGTCTGTCGCGCGCACGGGTAATTTTGTCAGAGTCACCATCACCGATACCGGCATCGGCATTCCCGTGGAACACCTGCCACACCTGTTTACCCGTTTTTATCGGGTGGATAAATCACGCAGCCGTGCCGGTGGGGGCAGTGGTATCGGGCTGACCATCGCGCGGCATCTGGTGGAAGCACACGGCGGCGAAATTTCCGCCCGCAGCGCCGGACGCGGCAAAGGCAGCACCTTCGGCTTTTCACTCCCTCTCCATCTCGGCTAATCTTTCGCCTGTAGCAAAAAGGAAATTCAAATACAATGTCGGGTGCATTTCAATTCTGGGGCGAATGATAATTACCCCAATGGGTGTCATGTCATTCCGGAAATTTCTACAGGAAATTATCCGGAATCCAAAGAAAAACCGATGGATTCCCGCCTGTGCCCGTTGTTTGGGTGCTTTCGCGGGAATGACATCAACATCTTTCCAATTTTTCGACCTCTTGCCCCCAAACTGAGATGCACCCCCCGTGTGGTCTGAATTTCGGGGGTCAGTCCAATTTCGGGCACCCCCTATGAGCGTCTCGGCAACTCGGACGAGCATCTTTCCCGATTGTGCATTAATATTTGACATTCCACTAACTAGAAGGTACACCATCCTTCAAACGTGTTTAAGGAGATGGTATGCAAATCAAAGAGCTGGCACAACAGGTTGGAATATCCGCCAAAACAGTCCGCTATTATGAAGGTATGGGGCTGATGCCACCCCCCAAACGGAGTGAAAACAATTACCGCCGCTATGATGATGCTGATGTGGAACGATTGCGTTTCATCGCCAGTGCACGCAGCCTCGGTATTGCTATCAAAGATATTGCCGAGATTTTAGCCGCACGCGATGACGGTATTGCCCCGTGTAACCGCGTGCTGGAGGTGTTGTCTTGGCAGCTTTCTGAAATTGACCGCCGCATTGCCGATATGCTGAAATTGCGCAAAACTCTGCAATCCATTCAGCAAGAAGGGAAAGTCTTGCCCAATGATGATGTGAAAGGCGAACATTGCGTGTGTTATTTGGTAAAAACTTATCAGCACACCGATGCGGTGGTGATTGAGCAGGAACTTCGTCCGGCATAAATCCGACGGCAGAACAAGTGGTGCAGTGGGGAAACTCACCATGCGGACACGTAAAATTCCTCGAAATTCAAGGACTTCACTGGACTGTATCTGTACCATTGCCATAATCCGGAGTATGAATATCCCGGTCTGATGCGACAGTATCGGGCGGTTTGACCATGTTCACCATTTCCAATTTTTGGAAAATTAGTTTGCACATGGTGGGCGTGAACGGATTTTCCACTCTGCTGGTTTACGCCTTCGGTGTGGGCACAGGGTGAGTATTTTTGAGCCTGCCGCTGGTGGCGTGGGCGCGCTTGCAGCGCAAAAAACACACGCCGCTGCAATTGGTGGCGGGGTCGCTGGGGGGGATTGCCATCACCGCACTGGTGCTGGCGCTCGCCGGGTAACCGTTCCCGGCAGCAGCAGCCCGCCGAAAGAGTTGAGCAGCACCGTGCTGACGCTCAACACCATCGCAATCAT
>CAYZQQ010000237.1:0-5752 GCA_964480075.1 uncultured Anaerolineaceae bacterium | reverse complement strand
CCCATGCTATGCCCCAGCAGAAATGTTTTTTCGGTGGGCGTGGTTTTACGGGCATATTCCAGCAACGCCGAAACGTCATCCAGATATTGCTGAAAGGTGTCAATATGCCCGCGCTGACCGCTGCTGCGACCATGCCCGCGCAAATCAAGCGCATACACGGCGAGTTTCCGTTCCGCGAAAAATTGCGCTACATGGTGATAACGGTCGCTGTATTCTCCCAGCCCATGCACAATCACCAGCGTGGCTGCGGGCGTTTCGGCAGGCAGCCAATTCTGCACAAACAGGTTTACGCCATCGGCGCTTTTAATGGTAGTGTTCATTTTTTCCCTCCTGTGGGCAATGTTATTCTTCCAACGCTTCCAACCCGACTGCCATCAGATACCCTCGGGCGCGTTCGGTTTTGGGATAGCGATTGACCAATTTCCAAAATTTTTTGCTGTGATTGGGTTCTTTCAGATGCGTCAATTCGTGCATGATGACATAATCGCGCACAAAAGCGGGCATGTCATTCAACCGGTGCGAAATACGAATGGCGCCGTTGGCGGGCGTGCAACTGCCCATTCTCTGATGCTGATTCGTCACCCAGCGGATGGATTGCCATTTGAGTTTGCTGCTGAAATACTGCCGGTTGAGCACCTGCGCGCGTCGCTGCAAAAGAGTATCATCCAGCGCTTTTGTGGCTTCGCGTTTTGCCATCCGCTGTTTGAGCCGCTCAACCAGCGGATGTAACTCGGCATCGGTGAGATGTACGGGCGCGCGCACCACCAGGGTGCCTTTTACCATTTTGGCGCTGACGGTTTTCTTCCGTTTCTCGCTGCGAATGATTTCAATGTTCATATATATGGAGAGTAGCACAACAGCGGGGGGATGGCAAGTAATTCAAGAATCGGAAACAAAAAAACCCCGGCTGGCGGGTTGGGGTAGCCGGGGCAACGTATCGTCGGGGGGTATTGGGGGGTCCCGACGACACCGTTATACTATAGCACGTTTGTCGGTTTTTTGCAAAATTTTCGAGCGCGCCATGGCTGTTAGTCTTTGTATTTGGACATCTTTTCTTCCAATATTTCATCAAATTCTTGGAACTCCGTGAGTACCCGCCCCAGCATACGATGAATAGTGTTTTGGTAGGTTTGGTATTCCGCAAGCGTTTGTGGGCTAAGTTGGTTTAACATTGATAGCGCATCATTGTACCAGCGTAACGCAACTTTTGGCGCATACATTGCTAACGCCTGCTCGGCAGCTTGCATGCAGTACACAATTGCTTTTTCCGGAATGTCGGCGTGAATGTAATGGTATGCCAGTTGAACAGCTTGCACCGGGGTGGCTGGCTTGCGTTCCAATGCGGCGGCAATTTGACGATGCAGCAGCAACCGCCGTGACGCGCCAATATCGGCGTATAGCACTTGCTGAACTTCTGAGTGGTGATGAGCAAATGTTCCCAACTTGAGTGTCTCGAACACCAATTGGCGAGCCAGCGCATCATCCAGCTGATTCAAGACTTCGGCGGCAAAAAGCCCGCTGACGGTCTGCAATTCATCCAATTGGAACGTTTCTCCCCATACCGCCGATTGGCGCAATAGTGTTTGAGTATCGGGGTCCAAATGATGCAATCGCCGCCAAATAGCTTCTCGGAGCGATTGGGGGAATCGAATGCTGTCGGCATCTGCAAATTGCCATTTTCCCTGCTGCCACATGGCATGTCCATCGTCAATCAACCCGCGAGCTATTTCTTCGACATACAGGGGATTACCGGCAGTGTGCCGCCATATTTTCTTTTGCCATACGCCCGGTATGGCATCCGAAAAAATTTGCGCCAGCAATTTTTTAACGCCCGGTTGCTTAAATCCACGTAATTCAATTGTGGTCGGATGGACACCATGAGCTGCCAATCGCGCCAGAAAACGCGGCAGCGGATGGTCAGCAGACAGAGCAGAGGGGCGATAGCTTGCCACTATCATCACCTGTGCATCAGCCAAATGGCGAACCAGATGATAGAGCAAATCGAGTGTTGCACGGTCGGTACGATGAATATCTTCCAGCACAGCGACCCACGGTTGTTTGCGCGTTTCGTGTGTCACAAACCGGACCACATCTCTCAAAAATTGCTGCACTGCCGCTCCGGAACTTAACGGCGGTACGGTACCAACCGCTATTTGAGGGGGGCAGGCGGGAAAAATCGGGGCGATAGTTGCCAGCCATGTCTGCACTTGCGGGTCATCCGTAACGGTTGGGTGCGCATTTAAATAAGTGCAAAAGACATCTGCAAACGGCGCATACGGCAGCGACTGTGCCGTCGGTTGCGTTTTGCTCGTCAACACAATCGCCGGAGATTGTGCCGCAATAAATTGTCGAATTGTGGCGGATTTTCCCGCTCCGGCATCACCGGTAATCGTGACAAATTGCCCCGTTCCCGATTGTGTTGTTTTCCACAGAGATGCCAACTTTCGTTGTATCTTTTTGCGGGGAAGCACGGTTGAAACATGTGTTTTATTGACTGCGCAAATGCTTTGCCATATCCCCTGCACGGCTTGAATGGTTTGGTAACGACCATCCGGATGTTTTGCCAGCAACTTTAGGATTAGATGCTCCAGCAGCGGCGACAACTCGGCGTTGAGCGAACGCGGCGGCGGGGGCGCTTGTTCGATATGCGCTTGCAAAACTTCCTGCTCTGAACCGGAAAATGGCAACTCGCCCGTAAATAATTGATAGAGCAATACGCCCAGAGTATACAAATCGGTACGCACGTCAATGGGCGCTCCGTAAATCTGTTCCGGTGCGAGATACGATGCATTGAGCAGTAACAGTGGCGCAACACGCAGATTGTTCCCCTCATCCAAATGCCCCAACCCAAAGCCACTCAGTTTTATGCCCGCCGGTGTGATAAAGATGTTTCGCGGTTTCAAATCGCCATGAACAATGCCAAAACTGTGCGCGTATGCCAGTGCATCGGCAAGCTGATGCACTACCGTTGTAATTTCTGCATGCGACAGCGGGTGTGCCGCGTCATCAAGCCGCGTTTGCAGAGTTTCGTTTTCCACAAATGCTTCCACCAGATATGTGTATGTCTCGGTGCGAGAATAATCAAGCAGGCGCACAATGTGCGGGTGCGCCAGTTGTTTCAGGGGTTCCGCCAAACGAAGAAATTTGGCAATGGTATCGGTGCCAAAAAACGGCGATAGAATTTTTAGCGCCACTGTTTCGCCCGTGCGCGTGTCCGTCGCTTTTAAAACAGTACCCAGCGGGCTTTCGCCGATTTTTTGCTCAATGCGGTAGCGGTCGTCAATCAGTTGTCCCGGCAAATTAAGCGTTTCTCGCGTTTTTACGGCTGTCAGCGCCGCATCAATGGATGGATAAATAGCAAAAATGTTCCGATACCCGCTCAATTCTATGATTTCACGGGTATTCTGCGACGGATTTGCCAGCACAATTTGGCTGCCGCTCTTTTTTCGATGCAGCGTGAGCAACGCTTTTAATCCCGCCACCGACAGCGTTTCAATTTGTGACAAATCAATAATGGGGATGGTGTGGGTATCTTGTTCAACAAATTGCAGCAATTGATTTTCCAGCAGAACCACGCCCTGTTGAGTGAACGAGCCGGCTGGCGTTAACACTGCGGCATCCTGCTCCGATGTAACTTGCACGTCAATCAATCCGGGTGGGGCAAGATCAATTGAATACCCTTCGTGTGCCACAATGATTTTACATGGAGCACGCACGGTATCATGCGATTGATATGCCTCCGCCGTTTTCTGAATTTGGATCAGGTCTGCATCGGAATATGTGGGGTCGTGATGGAAAAGCAGCAGCCGTTTCACCCCGGCAGAACGCGCCATATCCACGCCAATCATCGCCGAACTGTGTCCCCAATCTACTTTTTGCCACGCCTCTTTTAAGGTATATTGCGCATCGAACACCAGCAAATCGGCATTCCGGAAAAAATCTAAATACGGGCGAATGCTATCGGCATCCAGATTTTTGTATTCGGCATCGCTGGCATACACAAATACGCTGTGTTTATCTTCAAACCGATAGCTATACGATACGCCGGGATGTGCGTTAGGGGCGGTATTGATGGTCAATGGTCCCACCAAAAACGGCACCCCCGCTTCCAGCGTGATGAATTCTCGATGTGCCTGCATATATTCCAGCGAAACGGGAAATGTGAGCGAATGCTGCTGGTTTTCCAGCGCTTTTTTCACATTATGCACACTGTATATGTAAAGTTTATTACCGGGGACAAATGCGGGAGCAAAAAATGGGAATCCCTGGATATGGTCCCAATGGGGATGGCTAAAAAAAAGATGGATGACTCCTTCGCCGCGCCCGCAAGAACCTTTCATCAATTCCAGTCCCAGTTCGCGCAATCCGGACCCGGCATCCATAATAAAGATTTCGCGTCCGGCTTGAATTTCGACGCAGGGGGTATTGCCGCCCGCTGTGCCGCGCATTAATTGTGGCAGCGATTGCACATACGCCCGCACCGCCGCCTCATCGATGGTGTCAATGGGCGGCATTTGCAAAATTGCCTGCGTAATTTTCTCTTCAATGGCATCGGGCTTTATGGGCGATGGTGTTGACCCACGAGCGCCCCAAATTCGTATCTTCATCAGTTTTTCTGGCGACAAACGGTTGGTTAGTTTTATTATTGTAGCACAGAAATGAACATAACTCAACGAGATTTTCCGGGGAGATATTTATCGCAAAGATTGTACCCGCTCCATAAAAGCCCGTACCCGTTCACCATCGACGGGGTGTGCCCAGTGACCGCCGGTTTTGAAGTGCGACCCGACAATGAGCGCATCCGCCACCGGTAAAAACTGTGCTACATTTTCCAGCGTCACTCCCGACCCCACCAGCACCGGAATGTTGACGGCTGCCTGCACTTGTGTCACTTCTGCGGCATCTGCGGGTAAACCGGTTGCCGCACCGGTGACAATCACGCCGTCGCTCAAAAAGAACTCGGCAGCACGGGCTGTTTCCGCCAGCGACACATCTGCGGTGAGTGCGTGAGCACTGTGCTTCTTTTTAATATCGGTAAGAATCAAAATATCTTTAGCGCCAATTTGTCGCCGGTAGCGCAGCAATTCGCCTGCATCGGCATTAATGATGCCTTCGTCAGCCGTGTGGGCAAAGACAAATCCTTCTGCACGAATAAAATCCAGACCCGCCGATTGCGCGGCTGCCAGCGCCGCAAAATTCGCCCCGGCTAAAATCTGAATGCCACAGCGCAATCCGGTCGCTCGTTTCACTTCATAGCCCACGATGGTCATTGCCGCCACAATTTCGGGACCGACGGTACGATTGAGGTACGGCACATCGTGCATATTTTCAATTGCCAGCATATCAATTCCCGCATCTCGATAAATCTGCGCTTCGTGAACGGCACGCGCCACAATTGCGTTTAGGGTGCCGCCGAAGTTTGGCGTGCCGGGTAACGCATCCACATGGATCATCCCAATGATGGCTTTTGAATTCTTAAAAATATTGTGCATGTACGCCTCCACCGAATGGGTTTCAGGTATCAAAATTTTAACTCACCTTACGCAGTCGAGGATTTGACAAAATCAAAATCAGGGTATTGTTGGTGAAAATCCCGAATTTCGAGTTTTCCCCATCCCCCCTTCCCGGCGGGAAGGGGGAAGTGATAGAAAGCGAGGGGGACTTCGTCCCCCTCGCTCACCCTCTTTGTATCCCCTCCCCCAAATTTGGGGGACGCGAAGCGGTTTCTTCATCAGGGGGTCAGGGGGAGGGG
>CAYZQQ010000236.1:0-5756 GCA_964480075.1 uncultured Anaerolineaceae bacterium | reverse complement strand
CAGTGGGTTCACGCCTGCTTCTTTATACAGTTCCATCTGCGCCTTGGATAGTTTTTCTTTATCGTTAGCGTATTTCTTTTGAAGTTCCTTCAACTTGGGCTGTAATTCTTGCGTCGCCCGCGTTGATTCCATCTGTTTTTGGTTGAGTGGGAATGTCACTACTTTAATCAATACTGTAAACAGAATGATTGCAAAACCGAATGAATACGGGATACCCACACCGGCGATACCGGTATTTATTGCCCCTAAAATTGTCGCGATTAAATCAACAAACGCCTGCCACATAAAAAACCTACTTTAATAAATTTAATTTTACTTTGAATGTTTCCGGAACCGGGTCGTAACCGCCGGGATTAAAGGGATGGCATCGACTGACGCGGTGGATAGTAAGCCACAACCCTTTGATGAAACCGTGCTTTTGAAATGCCTCGTACCCATAATGGGAACAGGTGGGGTAAAAACGGCAACTCGGCGGCGTAACCCGGGAGATAGTTTGCTGATATAACCTAATGAGTGCCATTGCTACATGCTTCACGTGCTTTTTCTCACTTTTTGCTCTATTTCTTCTTTCGAGTCGTTATCAAACAATTGTATTCGGTTCAATAAATTTTCCATCGCACCTTCAATTTGCCGATAATCTGCCTGTGCGATGGGCGCTCTGGCAATAAAAAACAAATCCCAACCGGGTTGAATAGCCATTTGACGTAATCGCGCCGCTTCTCGAAGTTGCCGTTTAATTTTATTACGCCTCACGGCATTCCCAATGCGCTTGCTAACAGCAAATCCAAAGCGGCTCCATTTAAGTTGGTTGGGGCGGACAATTAATACAAGCAATGGGTGCGCTTTCGATTGCCCGTGTTGCCGTACCCGATGAATATCGGCGTTTCTCCGGAGCCGGTACAGACGCTTCATCACTTAATGAACACCCGTTATCCGGCATTCCAGTTGATTTTTTTGGCATGGACGGGATGGACCGCCAATGAAGCTCGCCCTTTGGCGCGGCGCGCTTTGAGCACCTTGCGTCCGCCACTGGTTGACATTCTGGCGCGGAAACCGTGTACTCGCGCTCGACGACGTTTTTTGGGTTGATATGTTCGCTTTGGCATAAAATTACAACTCTCTCTTCTATGGATTATTATTAACGCAAAATAACTTATTTACACAAACGAAGATTATACTAACGAGTGCGATAACCTGCAAAAATGACGATGGGCTTTACTGCGGAACGCTATTCCCCAAAACGCGGGTGATACTCAAAATCAAATCATTGGGCGAGAATGGCTTAGTTACATAATCCTCTACTTTGGCAATGTGCAAACCGAGCACTTTATCGATGCTTTGCGCTTTTGCCGTCACTACGATAACCGGGATATTCGCCAGTGCGGGGTCGGCTTTCATTTGTTTGTACACATCCCAACCATCCATATCGGGCATCATCAAATCAAGCAAAATTAAATCCGGGAAGTCTGACCGGATCATTTCCAGCCCTATTTTGCCCCCCAACGCTCCCGATATCCGGTAGCCGTGTGGCTCCAATATCAACCGAATAAGTTCAATCATATCCGGTTCATCTTCGATACATAAAATATGATGCCCGCCGGTGTTCACCATACGTTCGCCTCCATTGCCATCATTGTTCGGCATCAGGTTCTTTGGCAGCCAGTACTTTATTTATACGGTCACGCAATTCTTGCGGTGTAAACGGTTTGGTGATGTAATCATCCACACCCGCCCGTTCTCGCGCGATAACTTCCTCAAATGAGCTGTTTCGCGCGGTGAGAATGACGACGGGAATTTGGGCTAACATGGGGTCGGATTTGATATATTTGTATGTTTCCCAGCCGTCCATTTCGGGCATCATAATATCAAGCAATACGGCTCCGGGCGCATCTGCTTTCATCGCAGCCAGTCCTTCAATACCGCTGGATGCTCCCCGCACCATAACACCTTCACGCTGCATAATTAACTGCACCAGCTCTATAATACCTACATCATCATCAATACATAATATGTTTTTGCCCACAACCCAACCTCGTTAATCGGTGAACCTCAGTAGAGAGTGTAACATAACCGATTTTTATTGTCCAACACGCTCCGCCAATGTGGATATGTTCTGAAACTTCTACTGCCCGGTCAATCGAGCTTCTACCGCTTCCGGTGTTCGCCCCAAAATAACCACTATTTTTTTCTCTACCGATTTGCCGGATGTTACTGCGATATTTCCGCGACCGACACCAAGAATTTTGGCAAAAAAGACTTGTAATGCCTCATCCACCGCTTCGCGCTCGGCAGGACAATCCAAATCAACGTAGATGATGTCGCTGTCGTTGCCGGTGATTCGATTTTGCGGAGCGTCGGGATTTACTTGCACCAGCACTGCCGTGCCACCTTCAGCTTGAGTTATTTCAAATTTTTGAATTGCCATACCAACCATCTCCCTTTCGGCATCGAACGCGCTATATTCCCCTCAGCATTGCCATCAGCCCACCAATTAAAACGAATGCCACAATCGGGCTGAGGTCAATCATGCCGATAGTGGTAAACTTTCGAAGTGGCACTAAAATGGGGTCAGTAATGTCAAACAGGATTTTAATGAAGGGATTGTACGGGTCAATGCGAATACCTGCCATCGGCAGCCACGACAGCAATACGCGGATGAGAATTGCCCATTGCAGTAAATTCAGTATGACAATCAAGGCAGTTACAACTAGGTTCACGAGTTATTTCCTCCTAATTTCTTCGATTTTTGGTATGCGGCAAATACCGCTTTTGAGGTAATGGTGCGAAACCCGCCTTTTTCAAGCTGATACAGCGCATCAGCCGTTGTTCCCCCCGGTGAGGTGACCATGTTCCGCAATTCGGCGGGATGGCGCTGGTGCTGGCGAGCAAATTCCACCGAGCCTTCCATGGTTTGCAGCACCAGTTCTTCCGCCACCTTCCGCGAAAAACCCATATGCACTCCGGCGTCCACCAGCGCTTCGATGAACAAAAAGACATACGCCGGTCCACTCCCCGATAATGCGGTTGCCATATCAAGATAATATTCGTGCCCGACGTAAATTTCTTTTCCCAACGACTGGAAAATGGCTTGCGTCGCATTTCGCTGTGCCTCTGAAACATTGTCGGTGGCTGTCCATACAGACATGCCTTTACCCACTCGCACCGGGGTATTGGGCATCACTCGCACCACAATGGGGTGGGTTAATCCGGCTGTGATCTTTTTGATGGGAACTCCTGCCGCCACTGATATGACCAATGCATCCGACTTAATTTTTTCGTGCAATTCATCCAATACTTCCGGTATCACCTGCGGTTTGACAGACAAAACGACAATGTCGGCGTTCTGTACGGCAACGGTATTTTCGGTGGTGTGCCGAATGCCGTATCGCTTGGTTAACTGTTCGCCGCGCGATTTGCGCGGTCCGCTGGCGATAATATGCTGCGGGTCAACCAGATTTTGGTTCACCAGCCCCGCAATCATAGCCTGCGCAATGGTTCCCCCACCAATAAATGCGATTCGTTTATTTTCTAACATAAATACTCCGGTTTTAAATTTAGCGTGCCGATGGATTCTCAAGCATTCGTTCGCTCACCGAAAATAGCCCGTCCGACACGCACAATGGTTGCGCCTTCTTCCACCGCGATTTCAAAATCATCGGTCATTCCCATTGAGAGATGTTGCCATTGTACGTCGGGATGACGGTCTGCGCAAAATGCCATCAATTTCCGTAACTCGGCAAAAATGGGACGCGCTTCTTCCGGGTCGCTCACAATGGGAGCCATCGTCATCAACCCGCAAATTTCCACGCTTGACTGCACGTGAATTTCGCCCACGGCGGCGCAAAACGCGGCGCGGACGGCTTCATCGGTTTGCCAATTGGCGACGGGGAAACCGGCTTTGGATGGTTCGCCGGAAATGTTGCATTCCAGCAAAATGGGCAGCGGAGACAATCCGTCATTGCGATGAATGATGCGGTTGATGCGCTGTGCCAGTTTTACCGTATCCACCGATTGAATCATCTGCACGTGCGGCAGCAGGTGCGGCACTTTTCGGCTCTGCAAATGCCCAATCATATGAACGGCGGGCAAATCGTCCGGCGGGAGTTGCGCCAGAAATTCGGGGATTTTCGCCGTAATTTCCTCTACGCGATTTTCGCCGAAATGTCGCAGACCGGCGCGATATGCCGCCAGCATTTCCGGCACGGTGTGGTATTTGCTCACACCCACCAGTGTCACGGCGGCGGGGTCTCGCCCGGCACGCTGTGCGGCGGCGGCAATTCGGGTTCGGACTGTTTGAAGGTTTGTGTCAATGGTCATAGTTTTTGGCCTCGGGTTTCACGGGTCAGTCGCTCATTCGCCTTTCAGCCCAATAAACGCGCCGAAGCGCCCGGTTTTGCCGTGTTCGGCGCGGTGGGAGAAGAAATCATCGGTGTGGCAGGCGGTGCAAATGCCGCTGACGATAATTTCGCCCACGCCCGCGGCTTCTGCCTGACGGCGGTTGGCTTCCCACAGATTCAATTTCATATCCCCGTTGGCGCGGTCAAACAGCGAGTCGGGGTCGGCGAATGAGGCCTGCGCCGCGCGGAGAACATCATCCCCCACCTGATAGCAGCACGGGCCAATGGCGGGGCCGATGACCATGCGGATGTCCGCGGGGCGGCTGCCGAATGTGGCGGCCATAGCTTGCACCACCGCTCCGGCGACATTTTGCATGGTTCCGCGCCAGCCCGCATGCCCCAGCCCCACTGCACCCGCCACGGGGTCGAAAAAGAGAAGGGGCGTGCAGTCGGCGAAGCGCATATGAAGCAAAATTTCCGGCGCGCGGGTTATCATGCCGTCTGCACGTTCGTGTCGGAACGATGTGTTTTCGGCGGTGACGTGCCAGACGCGGTTGCCATGCACCTGAAACGGCGACGCCACCCGCGCGGGGTCGGTGTTCAACGCGGTGCATGCCCGCCGGAAATTTTCGTCCACCGTGGCGGGGTCATCGCCCACCAAATGCCCGAAATTCAGGCTGTGCCACGGCGCTTCGCTCGCGCCGCCGTGACGGGTGAAAATGCCGTGTATCGTTCCCGCCAGCGCAGGGAAAGTTATGGGGTTCGGGGTTTCAGGTTTCAAGTTCATCGGTTTCAGGTTCACCCCCTCCCCAACCCTCCCCCTGCGAGGGGGGGGGCGTCGCACCGGCAACGGGAGGGAGACATTCGTCATTTGCAGAAAGTGTATCACAATTTCGGGCTATTCGCCAAAGAAGCGCGGGGGGCAATTGCGCCTTCATTCGCTTTGCGGTAAACTTTCAAAATCTGCGCGGACACCGCGCTAATGGGATTTTTCTCTGCATGAAACGATACGCACGCGCGTTCATCATCCTTTTTCTGGGGGGGATGACGCTGCTGCTGCTGGTAAAACTCGGCAATATTGATATTTCGTGGCAAACGCTGCGCCACATTGATGGAAAATTTCTGCTGCTCGCGGCGGTGATTCATTATTCCGGGTTCGCTATGCGCGGCTGGCGCTGGCAAAAACTGCTGGCGGGAATGGGCTATCGGGTGTCGTTCCGGTATGCGCTGACGCTCCTCATTTCGGGCTGGTTTGCGAGCGCTCTACTCCCCGCGCGGCTGGGGGATGTGCTGCGGGCGACCATGCTCCGCCGCGACCACCGCACGCCGATGGCGGCGGGTTTCGGCTCCATCGCCACCGAGCGCGGGCTGGACATTGTGCTGATTTTGGCGCTGGCGCTGGGTTCGGCATTTTGGGCG
>CAYZQQ010000235.1:0-5765 GCA_964480075.1 uncultured Anaerolineaceae bacterium | reverse complement strand
GCGGAGAAAAAGCGGCGGCTCGATTTGGTCAATCAATTGCAGGCGGAAATCGTCACCGAAATTAACGAAAAATATATGGGAACCACTGTTGAGATTCTGGTTGAAGCCAAGCATCGCGGCAAATGGAAGGGGCGCACCCGCACCAACAAACTTGTCTTTTTTGAAGATGACCGCAATTTAAAAGGGCATCTGGTTCATATTGATGTTGAATGGGCGGGTCCGTGGAGTATGCGCGGAAAAATAAGCGGTTCGGTAAACTACAATATCCCGTTGATTGCCCTGCCTGCCATTTGATGACCGCACCACAAGCGAGGTCTTATGGGCGAAACAGATTCTTTTACTCTCCGTGACGGGCGCACAATCACCATTCGTGCCATTAAAGCGACAGACACGCCCTTGCTGGTTGATTTGTGGCATCATCTGTCTGAACACACCCGGCGAATGCGTTTTCACACCATCGCCCCACACCTTCCACCGCACGAAGTATGGCACCGTGCCGCCGAGTTGGCACATCTCCACCCCCGTAAACAGGCGGCGGTTATCGCTACCACTGCCGGTGACGACGGTGAACACGCGGTAGGTGTCGCGCGGTTGAGCCGTGCCACACCTGATTCAACAGTAGCCGAAACCGCGGTGGTCGTCCGCGACGATTTTCAGCACGCGGGGCTGGGCACGCATCTGCTGCATGCGCTGGGCAATATCGCATTAGAAATGGGGATTGATACCTTTGAAGGCTGGGTGTTGATAGAAAATAAACCGGTGCTGGAGATTATCAACAAATTTGGTTTTCCGGTACAAATGGAAACCAGTCGCGGTGAAACGCATGTATTGCTGGATATTTCGCAGAAAAAAGCCGTTTAAAAGAGGTAAGTCCGAACGGTAGCGTTCGGACTTTTACGAAGGAGAAAAAGAGGACTTAGAAGAGTTAGAGGTTGAGTCTACCACCGTTCATCAGCTATAGAGAAGGAAAATAAACTAAATTGAATACTAAATGTTTGGTGATGAAGCGGTGTCAACTCAATTCGTTTGGGTCAATAGTAGTATAACAGATAATAAATTCAATTGCTGTAAATTTAACGTAAAGAATTTTTGGATTTTCAGTATTTTAGGGGAGCGGACAAACAACGTTGCATCAAATGCCTCGAATTTCACGAAAAAGCACAAAGATTTTGGCAACTATTCAGTTACACAGAGATACCGGGAGAAAACGCCAAGGGACACAGAGAAAAATCAATATATTTAACATCAGTTCGGCGTTTTTGTCATTCCGGAATTTCCGGTAGGAAAATATCCGGAATCCATTTTCCGGATTCCCGCTTTCGCGGGAATGACAAACGTGGCAAGCCACGGGGAATACAACCCGAATTGGATTTAACATCAGTTCGGCGTTTTTGTCATTCCGGAAATTCCCGCAAGAAATTATCCGGAATCCATTTTCCGGATTCCCGCTTTCGCGGGAATGACATACGATAAATTTTCGGGGAACAACCGAGTTTTTTCCTTTTAGAAAAAAACTCCAAATTTAGGCTATTTATAAAAATCTCTGGGGACTCTGTGAAATCTCAGTGATTCTCTGTGTCCCGACGAATACCCTGAATAGATACAGATTTTGTTTAATTCGATGCAAAAAGGGTGGCGTATTTGCAGTACCCCCTGAAATCCCAAAAGCGTCAGCAAAATGCTGACGCTTTTTTGTAATGCACCTTACAGAAATCACGCATATTTTTGATACCATAAGGACAGATTATGACCACATCGCTTACCGTACTTTCATGGAACGTCAATGGCATCCGCGCCGCGCACCGCAAAGGGTTTATGGATTGGTTTGCCGCCACCCAACCCGACATTTTGTGCTTACAGGAAACCCGCGCCGAACCACATCAAATCCCCCCGGAACTGGCAGCACCGAATGGCTATTTCGCGTTTTGGAATGCGTCCAAACGGAAGAAAGGCTACAGCGGCACGGGATTGCTCACCAAAGTTAAGCCGCGTGATGTACAATTCGGGCTGGGCGCGGAAGAATTCGACCAAGAAGGACGCACCATCATCGCCCGATTTGACGATTTTACGCTGATAAACTGCTATTTCCCCAACGGTGGACGCGATTTGAGCCGGGTGCCGTTTAAACTGGCATTTTACGATGTCTTTTTGCAAAAATGTGAATCGCTGCGCGCCGAAGGGAAACCGGTGCTGTTTGGCGGAGATGTGAACACCGCCCATCGAGAGATTGATCTCGCCAATCCAAAATCGAACCAAAAAACGACCGGATTTTTGCCAGAAGAACGGGCATGGATTGACACGGTTTTATCGGCGGGGTATGTGGACACCTTCCGCCGGTTTCATCCGGATGAAGCCGGGCAGTACACGTGGTGGTCGCAGCGATTTGGCGCGCGGGCGCGAAACGTGGGCTGGCGGATAGACTATTTTTTCGCCGCACAGGAATTGATGCCCCGCATCTCGGAGGCGTTCATTCTGCCGGAAGTGGAAGGCAGTGACCACTGTCCGGTAGGGATAAAGTTGCAGCCGTAAAGGTATTCAAATGAAATTAATTTTTGTCTATAATGCGGATAGTGGATTATTCAACGGACTGGCAGACTGGGCGCATAAAATTCTTTCGCCCAAAACATATGCCTGTAATCTGTGCGCGCTGACATATTCCAATGTGGGCATGCGCCGTCAATGGCGACACTTTGTCTCGCAACTGGACATTCCCGTGGAATTTTTGCATCGCGATGAATTGCGCGCACGCCACGGTGTCACCGATATTGCATTACCGGCAGTTCTGAAAGAAAAGGATGATGGCACCATTAACCTTTGGATGTCCGCCGATACACTCAACACCGCACAAACCCTGCAAGACCTGCAAACGGCTATCGCCGCGCAACTTTAGTCCCGTAATTTTAGGCTAAAGTGCGTTTTTCGCGATCGTAATTTAAACCCAAAAACGCCGGGGGACGCACTTTTTTAAAGGCGGGCATCATCACTAAAATTGTGGCGACATAAGGCAGCATCAGCAAAAACTGATATGGAATACCTCCGCCAATAACTTGCGCTCGCAGCGCCAGCACCTCCACACCGGCAAAGAACAGGGAGCCAAAAAATATCAGGTGCGGGCTCCAACCGCCAAAAAATGCCAGTGCAATTGCCAGCCACCCACGCCCGCGCACAATACCTGCGGTGAACGTGCCGGTATAAACCATCGGCAAATATGCCCCCGCCAATCCCATCAGCGCCCCCCCGACAATTGCGGTGCCATAACGCATCAACGTAACATTTACGCCCAAACTATCGGCGGCTTTGGGGTTTTCTCCCACCGAACGCAGTTCCAACCCGAAACTAGTTTGGTACAGCAAATAATACAGTCCAGCCGAGAGCACAATCGCAAAATACACCAGCCAATTCTGGTTAAACAGAATATCACCCAGCACAGGAATTTGGCTCAAAATGGGGATGGGCACATCTTTCAACGTAGGAATCAACGGCGGTTGCAGGGTCACGCCGATGCCAATTTTGAAAAACAGGGTGGATAGCCCCAATCCCACAAAAAAGAGCGCCAACCCAATGACAAACTGGTCCATCTTTAGTGTGGTGGTGAAATATGCCAGCGCCAGCCCGAATATCCCGCCCACGACCATCGCTGCCAGCATTCCCACCAGCAAACTGCCGGAAAGATACGTTCCCAGAAATCCCACCGACGCCCCGACCAGCATGATGCCTTCTTGAGCCACATTAAAAATACCCGTTCTGCCGCCCAGCATTGTTCCCTGACTCGCCAGCACATACGGCACCAGCGCCAGCATTATCAATTTTGAAAACAAAATAAGCTGTTCGCTCAACCCATCCATTACCGCCTCCTGACCACATCCGACAACAGCACAAACACCAGAATCAATGCTTCCACAATGAATCCCAGTTCGCCGGGTATCATTAATGTCCGTTGCATCGCGCTGGCGCCCACTTCTAAAATAGCAATGAATAATGCCACAAATGGAACCGCCAAATTATTTCCTTTGGCAATCAGCCCGATTATCAATCCCAACAACAGATAATTCGATTGTAATCCTTCAATCAGCCGGTGTTGGCTCCCCGAAACTTCAATTGCGCCGGAAAGCCCCGCCAACGCGCCACCCAGCACCAGCGACAGAATGAAAATTTTCGGGACGTTAATGCCATACACCCGTGACGCTTTGGGATTGGCGCCGGTGGCAATCAGCTCATACCCCGCCGATGTTTTATCGGTGTAAATATACACGGCTGCCGCCACCAAAATGGCAATGATGATACCGGCATGCAGGGGCGGGCTGGAAAGCAACAGCGGCAGCTGCCCGCCGGCGCCGATGGGAATGGTGGTTGGATGTCCCGCTGCCGGGTCGGGCCAAACTTTAGTTGCCACATAATCTATCAAACTGAATGAGATGAAATTCATCAGCACCGTGGTCAGGATTTCGTTCATATTAAAACGATATAGCAACCATGCCGGAATTGCCGCCCATAACGCGCCAAAAATCACACCCGCCAAAATAACCATCGGCAGCAACGCTATCATCGGCAGGTTGGCAAAGATAATCCCCACTGCCGTCGCGCCGATAGCGCCCACAATCAACTGCCCCTCGCCGCCAATGTTAAATTTCCCCGCCGCAAATGGCACAGTAAATGCCAACGCTTGCAGTAACAGCGGCACAAATTTCAGCAGCGTTTGTACCATCCCATTGGTGGTTTTAAAGGACGTGAACAAAATAGTGCTATATGCCTGTAGCGGATTAAAGCCCATAATCGCAATAAAAATTCCGGCGGCAAGAAATGCTGCCATCACCGCGATGATATACGGCACAACTTGATTCGCGAGTTGTTTCCAATTTATCCGCGAGGTTGAAAGGGTCTGCTCAATTGTCATGGGTCACTCCACTCATCATTCGCCCGATAGCATATTTATCGAAGGCGCTGCGCTCCAAAATACCCACAAGTTGCCCGCGATATATGGTTGCGATACGGTCGCACATCAACAAAAGTTCATCCAAATCTTCCGAAATCAGCAGGGTGGCAAGCCCCTCTGCTTTGCGCGCCATCAGCTTGCCATACACAAATTCCATTGACGGAATATCCAGCCCGCGGGTGGGGTTGTGTGCCAGCAACAATTTGGACGGATACGACAGCGCTCGCGCAATCATCACGCGCTGGATGTTTCCACCGGAGAGATTGGCGGCAGTATCGTTGGGTCCCCGGGTGATGATGTTATATTCTGCAATCAGTTTTTTTGCCGCTTGAAAGATTGTTTGCCCTTTTAAAAATCCATTTTGGCTATATGCCGGTTTACGATGAAAGCCCAAAATTAAATTTTGCGAAATGGTGGCGGTGGGCAAATACCCATCTCGCAGACGGTCTTCGGGAATATATGTGACCAACGCTTGCAGTAAATCTACCGTTTTTACATCCGACACCCGGGTATCGCCAACGGTAATTTCTCCCGCCGCCAACGGTCGGATACCGAGAACACTTTCGGCGAGTTCCAGTTGTCCGTTTCCAGCCACCCCTGCCACACCGAAAATCTCATTTTCGCGCACATCAAAAGTACACCCATCCACTGCCGGAACGCCGGCATCCCCTTTCACCCGAATATCGCGCACACGCAGGGTTGGCGTTTCTCGCACCGCATCGGGAATGGCATCACTCCGTTTTTTCGAGAAAATAAGGCTGTCTTTTACGTTCAATTCATCGCCGACCATCGCCTGCACAAATGCTTCTTCCGTCGCGTCGGTGCGGTTCAG